>JAYUUE010000187.1:0-12983 GCA_043754785.1 Polymorphobacter sp.
TGGGCCGCATCGCCAAGTAGCGCGACATTGCCGTCAACCGTCCAGTCGGGCAGCGCCGCGCGGGCATTGATGGCCCATTTAAACAACGGGCCGTGGCCCGCGGCGGCGATCATCCGCTGGACCTCGTCGCACCAGCCGGCAAACGTCTCAGCGAGATCGGTGACGCTCGCCGGGATCTGCCAGCCGTCCTCGGTCCAGCCGTCCTGCCGTACGAAGAACACCATGTTGAGCAAAGTGCCGCCGCGCACCGGGTAGCGCGTGACCATGCGGCCGGTGCCGATGTGGATGCCGGGCGGGTCGATCAGGTCGGCGAGACCGGCGTCGACCGGCGCCAGCCCGCGCCACGCGACATGTCCGGTGAAGTGCGCGGCGGCGGGTTCGAAGCGGCGGCGGACGACCGACTTCAGCCCGTCCGCGCCGATGATCGCGTCGCCCTCGATGCGGGGGCCATCGTTTAGGACAGCGGTCGTTCCTTCTGTCGAAACGACGGCGGCGTTGGTCATCAGCTGGACGCCCGCTGCTTCCGCCGCCTCGACGAGAATGGCGTGCAAGTCAGCGCGGTGGATTGTCACATAGGGTGCGCCATACTTGGACCGTGCGCTGGCCCGTTCCATTGCGACCAGCGTCCGCCCGTCCTGCCAATGCTGGATGCGCTGGCGGGTCGGCTCGACCCCTGCGCTCGCGACCGCCTCGCAGACGCCGACGAAGTCGAGGCCCTTCATCGCATTAGGGGACAACGTGACCCCTGCGCCAATATCACCAAACGCCGGCGCAGCCTCGAGCAAAGTCGTTCTAAATCCGGCCTGCGCCAGCGCGATCGCGGCGGTCATCCCGCCGATGCCGCCGCCGACGACGGTGATCCGCTCGCCGCGGCTCATCCGAGCTGACCGGGGATATGCCCTTCGTGATTGGCGAGGTACCAGTCGGCGATCTCCTCGCGCGTCGCCCACCACATGCCGGGCAGCGACTGCGCGTGCTGGATGAACTCGCGTAGCGCGCGGACGCGGTGCGCACGGCCCGAGACGTGGGGGTGTATGCCGACGTTCATGATCCGCCCCGTGGTCGCGCCCTCGGCGTAGAGCACGTCAAGTTCCTCGATCAGCGCATCGCGGTACTGGTCGGTGGTGTAGTTCTTGCGCGTGATGAAGGTGAAGTCGTTGATCTCATTCGAATAAGGCACCGACACGATCGGCCCGTGCGGCGTCCGCAGCAGGTACGGCTGATCGTCGTTCATCAGGTCACAGTAAAAGGTGCAGCCATATTCGGCGAGAATGTCGGCGGTCTGCAGCGTCGAACGCAACGACGAAGACAGCCAGCCCTTCGACTTGCGCCCAGTATATTTCTCGAATTGGTCGAGCGTGCGCAGGACGATCTCGCGCTCCTTCGCAGGATCGCCGGCGAAGTCGGTCAAGAGTTCACCCTGCTCCCAGTTATGCGTCAGCAATTCCCACCCGCGTTCTAGCACCGCGTCGGTCATCGCGCCGCGCCGCTCGAAAGTCACCGCATTGGTCGTGCAGCTGGCCTTGGCGCCGAGGCTGTCGAATAGCTCGAACAACCGCCAGATGCCGACCCGCTGGCCATATTCGCGCCAGCTGTAGTTGGGAAAATCGGGGACATTGCCCGGCAGCGTGTCGGGCAGGATCGCGGGCCCGCCGGCATAGTAGGGCTTGTCGGTATCCTTGGTCAGATCCCACGTCTCGAGATTGAACGTCAGGATTAGCGCGACGCGCGCGCCGTTGGGCCAGCGGAGCGGCTGCCGCGCGGGCAGGGGGATGTAATCATAGTCCATGCGTCGATCTCAATAGTTGCTGAGCAGGGTGCCGAAGCCATTCATCTGGTCCATCATGCCCATCGACCGCAGTGCATGCCAATAGGTCGCGGTGTTGATCGCGATGACGGGTTTTTCGAGCCAGAACTCGGCGATCGCGGCGACCTCGGCAAAGGCGAGGTTGGTGCCCGCCTGGATGATCGCGTCGACGCCTTCGCTGACCGCGATCGCGGCGTCTTTCAGCACCTTCTTCGATTCATGCGCAATCATCATCGGTGAGGAAGATTTCAGCCCAACGAGGTTGACCACCTCATACCCCTGGTCCTCGAAGAACTTCTGAACGTTGCGGTCGCCGACGGGCATGTAGGGGGTGATGATGCCAATCTTGCGGATCGGCTTGCCGCCCTGCTCATAGGCCTTGATCGCGGCGTCGACCGCGGTCGAGCCCATGATCACGGGGACGCCGCCGGTCCGCTCGAGCATCTTCTTGTAGAGCCGCTCGGCCCCCTCGGCCCCGTCCCAGAAAGTCTCCGCCGACATCCCCATGATGACGCAGCCCGGCTCCATCGACATCGACACGTCGACCGCGTCGAAGGTCGCGTCGCGGATCGACTGGAGCATCACCATGAAGCTGTCGTCGTCGGTCACCTTGGTGTCGGGGATCGCAATGCGCGAGAAGTGATTGGTCACCCCGCGCGGCTGCATCGCTGCATATTCGGGCTCGACACTCGTGTTGGTCGACGGGGCGACGACCGCGAACTTCATCCGTGACCCAAGTGAATCGACCATGCCGCCCTCCGTTCCGCCATCGGCTAGCGACGATCCGCTCCCGGGCAACATCCACTCAGCCATTTTGTCCGCTAGCTGGACACTGATCTCGATGGCGCCGATGCGAGAAATTCCTCAGGCGTCGGACCGCGCGGAATCTCAGGCGATCAGCGATTCCTCGGCGAGGCTTTCATACATCGACTGGCGGATCATGTAGGCGCGGCGCTTCACGGGGTCGTTTGCAATCTCGGCCATCTTCTGTTCGCGCGATCGGCTGTCCTCGCCCCCGTCGATTTCGAGCAGCTGCTTGTTGGCGATGGTCTGCGCCTGGACAAAACTGGTCGCGATCGTCCGGCGCTGGCGGTCATATTGAGCCAGCGCGGGCTCGGCGGTGCGCCTGTCGAGCAGAATGTCGCGCAGCTTCGCGGTCAGGTTCCAAACGTCGTGGAGCCCCGAATTCATCCCGAATCCGCCGAGCGGATTGTTGAGATGCGCAGCGTCGCCGACAAGCAGCACGCGGCCGTGATGGAAGCTGGCGGCAACACGCTGGTGCACGCGATAAAGCGTGCGATGGTGAGTCTCGATCTCGGCGCCATTTCCGGTTAGCCGGTCGAAGATCGCATTCTTGTTGGCGTCCGATATCAGTGCCTCGGCAGGGATCGAAATATCGGTTGGGACCATCACGCGCCACAGCTCGGGGACGCGCAGCAGGACGCACCATTCGTCGTCGTCGGCCACATAGTTGACGCTGGCGAGCCCATCGAAATGCTGTTCGATCGGGTAGCGCGTCGACAGCGTCAGGAACCGCTCAGGATAGGTGAAGCCCTCGAATGGGACGCCGGTCCATTTGCGCACGATCGAATTTGCGCCGTCCGCGCCGATCAGATAGTCGGCGCGGATCTGCTCGATCGCGATCGGATTTTCGATGAAGATGCAGACTCCGTCGGAGTCCTGCGTGTACGACAGGATGCGGCGGTTGAAACGCACGCTGCCGGAGTTCATCGCCTCGAGCTTTCCGGTCATCAGGCGCGCCAGCTTATATTGTTCGCACTGGAGGCGATAAGGATGCGCGGATACATCGCCCAGTTCGCCGAAATCGAATTCGATGATCGAACCGGTCTTGCGATTGCGGTAGTGATAACGCGGCGCGCGAAGGCCCTTTTCCTCGAGCTCGTCGAGCACGCCGAGTTCGTCGAGCATGTCGAGCGTCGGCGGATGAAGCGTCGAGGCGCGCATGTCCTCGGGACAGCTGGGCAAGGATTCGACGAGAATGACGTCGATCCCGGCACGCGCCAGAACAAAGCCCGCCGTGGCGCCGACCGGACCGGCCCCGGCAATCAGGACTTGCGTCTGCTCCATCGTCGACTTCCCCGTTCGCATCGCGGCTTGCCTCGCAAGCCACAATGACTGTGTCGAGTTAGCGGCGCATCGCGCGTGTAATGTAGGGGTCGGGGGGCGACTGTCCGTCAGTCGGTTAGGGCGGTGACTCTGCCGGCGGAAATTTTCGCTGTGATCAGCCGACGGCGATTTCCTCGATCGTCTGGCGATAGCTTGCAGCGGTTTCGGCGCGCGCCGCCTCGGCGGCATCCTTGCGCATCAGGTAGAACAGCCGGTCGAGGAAATCCTGCCGCCTCGCCTCACGCTCCTCAAGCGCGGATTGGTCGAGCGTCAGTGCCTCGATCCCCGCCGTGAGATCGACGCCATTCTCGGCCATCACGCGCTCGGCCGAATCGAGCCGGTCACGCAACACCGCCATCTCGTTGGCGAGGACCATGATCATCGACATCGCCTGGTCGAGGCCGGGCGCCTCGTAAAAGGCGGGTCGCTTGCCCTTAGCGTCCTTGACGACGTGCGGGCGCTCGGCGGTGGCTTGCTCGCTCATGCCGCTTGCGCCCGCGCTTGTGTAGCCGGCTTGTGCGCGATCAGGACTTCCCAGCCACCACCGGGGGCGAATTCGCCCGCGGTAAAGTCGCGCTCGGCGACCGCGGTCGCGGCGTTTTGGCTATAACCGTCAGCAGCCGCGGCGAACTCCATCACCGCCATCGGCGCGGTGTCGAACCGCACGTCGGCGCGGTCGAAACCGACCTTCGCAGCGAGTTCGACCTGGTCCAGGTCGCGCATCGCGCCCCAGAAGGGCTCGTTGTTGTACCATGTCTCGTTGTCGAGGATGAACTGGGTGAACGGGTCCATCAGGTCGAACGGCGGCAGGTCGGCGTGGATCATGTAGCCGCCCGGGCTCAGCAGGCGGTAACATTCGGCGAAGATATTGGGCATCGCCTTGCCGCTCGTCTCGTGGAGCAAGATGTGGCTGACGACGAGGTCGAAATGACCGTCGGGGAAATCGACCTTCTCGGCATTCATCTGCGCGAAGTTGACCTCTTGCCCCAAGGCCGCCGCACGCGCGTGGGCGTAGCGGACGACGGGCGCACCGACGTCGATGCCCCACACTTCGGCGTCGGGGAACAACTCCTTGTAGGGCAGCGTCGAATGACCAACGGTACAGCCCATGTCGAGGATCCGGCGCGGCGAAAAACCGTTCAGCTTGCGCTTGATGTAGTTGCACACCGAGCGGCCCATGTCGTCGTTGTCGGGGCCGGTGTAGCCCATCGCATAGAGATAGACCCCGCGATCGTAGAGCACCCCGGCCGACACGTCGTTCGGCGCGACTTCGGTAACATAGCCGCCGGGCATGCAGTGAATGTCGAGCGCGCTGACGTACCGCGGCACGTCGAAATGGTCGGGGATGGCGAGCTTCGCGCCGCTCTTGGCGGAGAGGTCGGCAGCCTTCTCGATCAGTTCGGGGAGTTCGCGATCGACCGAGACGTTGGTCGCTTCCCACAGCAATTCCTGCGCGATGCGGTTGGCCGCGGCGTAGTGCTGGAAATAGACGTCCTCGACCATGCCGGCGCGGATGTCGCGGCGGTCGGCGGGGGCGCGGCCATGCGTCCGTTCGAACGCCGGGGAAACCCGGCCGCCGAACACCGGGGCCAGCCCGGGAAGCAGGCTCGACTGGATAAACCCCTTGAAGCTCTTTGTAAATTCCTGCCGCGACGCCTCGTCATGCGTCGGCTTCGGGAGCATCGCGTGCATGTTTTGCTGAAAGGTGTTGAGCATCGAGTGGAACTCCGCTGACCGATCGTTGATGATGCCCTGCAAGCCATCCCCGCCGCAAGGGCCGGCGCAAGCGGCTATCCGATCAGCGGACAGTTTGTCGCATCGCTTCTACGTCACTGGGATCGCGTCAGTCCACCAGTAGCCGCATCTCCACGGTCGCCGCACCTTCGCGCAAGCCGACCGCCGCGCGATATTCGGACGATTCGAGGTAAGCGCGGGCCGCTTCGGCATCGGGAAAGCGGCTGACGACGACGCGTTCGTCAGGATCGACGTGGCCCTCAAGTACGTCCGCCAGCTTGCCGCGCACGACATATTCGCCGCCGAAGCGCTCGCTCAGCCCGGCGATCGCCTTGCCGTAAACAGCGAATTTCTCGGCGTCGGAAATCCGGACGGTGGCGACAAGATAGGCGGCCATTGATCTTTTTCTCCGATCGCTGCGCAGACGTACTGTGCTGGGGACGTCCGGCAGGGGTGCGCCGTTTGCGCGTACGGCGGCACCTCGCCTGCCGCTCCCTGTCCGGCAGGCGAATAAATTTTGAGCGACGCTGCCCGCTTTCGTGTTTTCTTCATGTGATTGACGCATAACCAGAAAAATCCGGAGGATCAGAATGGTCGCGATTAGTTTCTATCTCACTCCACCCTGCTCTGTGGAAATTGGGCATGAGTGACCCGGGACAGCTAAAGACCAATCTGGACCGATTTGGCCGGATCATCGACGACCTGGCCGCCATCGCCACGCGCACCGATCCGGGCCGTCGCCAGGAAACGACCAAAATTCGAAGGCAGCTATCGGATCATATCGGCGCGATGCGTGACAGCGGTGACAAGGCTTTCGCGATCCTGCACTGGCCAATAAATTTCGGTCGCGGCTGTCGGCGGTGCTCAACACCGTGTCGATGCACCAGGCCAATTGGCCGGCGATTTGGATTGACGAGGGGCAGGCGACTTATCGTCAGTCGGCGGTCGCCGCCGCAACGGGCAGCCGCGCCTTCATCGAATGGACGCGCGCGGCGCTGCTGCGCGACCACTGACGCTGGCGGTCAGCGCGATCCGATCGTTGCCAGGAAGCCGACGGCCTCGGCTTCGCTAACGACGTCCGCATATTTGGCGTTCATGTCGAACAGATTGGCCTCGTGCGGCGCCGGATGACGATCGCCGCACGCTTCGGCGATGACCGCAGTGCGAAACCCGTGGCTCATCGCATCGACGCACGTCGCGCGTACGCAGCCCGAGGTGGTCAGCCCGGTCAGCAACACGCTATCGACCCCGAGCGACGTTAGCGTCGAGGCCAGCGAGGTGCCAAAGAAGGCGCTCGGATATTGTTTCGAGACGACCAGTTCGTCGGCGTTCGGCTCGAGCCCGGCGGCCCATGCACCCATCGCGCTGCCCTGGACGAAATTGCGCAGCGGCTTGGCCTTCTCGAAAAAGCGCCCGCCATCGCGTCCGCCCGCCTGATAGACGACGTTGGTGAGGACCACTGGCACCCCCGCGGCGTGGGCGGCCGCGCGGACGCGCAAGGCAGAAGCGAGGGCATCCTCGACCCCGGCGAAGAGATCGCACTCGGGGTCGAAATAGCCTTGGCAGAAATCGATCAGGATCAGCGCCGGCCGTTTGCCGAAGCCGACGCGGGTGTTGTAGGCGCGCGCGTAATTGGCGGTGAGGTCGTCGGTCATGCGCTCTCCCAGAGCCAGGGTTGGTCGGCACGCTGGCGCGCTTCGAACGCGCGGATGTCGGCCTCGCGCGTGTTGAGGATGGTCGCCGTGTCGTCCCACCCGTTGAGCAATGCAAGCCGCTGTTCGGGGGGCGTGACGAACGCGGTGGCGTGATCCTCGACGAAGATGTGCTGCGCTTCGAGATCGATCGTGAACGTCCGTCCCGCCTTCGCCTGTTCGGCAAGCCCGACAACACGTTCAGGTGTGAGGATAATCGGCAGAACGCCGTTGCGATAGCAGTTCGCCTGGAAGATTTCGCCGAAGGACGGGGCGATGACGCAGCCGATGCCGAAGCCGGCGAGCGCCCACACCGCCTGCTCGCGGCTCGATCCCGACCCGAAATTCGCGTCGACGATAAGTATCCGCGCGGCTCGCCACGGATCGCGGTTGAGGATGAAATCGGGCTGTTCCGCGCCGTCGGCATCGAAGCGCCGGTCGTGAAAGGCATAGCGCCCCAGTCCGTCACTCGCGGTGATTAACAAGAAGCGCGCGGGGAAAATGATGTCGGTGTCGACATTCTCCTCCATCAGCGGTGCGGCAATGCCCTCGAGGCGGACGAACGGGGTCACGCGACCAGCTGCCGGACATCGACGAGGTGACCGGCGATCCCGGCCGCCGCGGCCATCGCCGGGCTCATCAGGTGCGTTCGCCCCCCGGGCCCCTGGCGCCCCTCGAAATTGCGATTGCTGGTTGAAGCGCAGCGTTCGCCCGGTTTGAGCCGGTCGTCATTCATCGCGACGCACATCGAGCAGCCGGCGTGGCGCCATTCGAACCCGGCGGCGGTGAAGATGCGGTCGAGCCCCTCGGCCTCGGCGGCGAGCTTGGTCGCGGTCGATCCGGGGACGACGATAGCGGTTACGCCGGGGGCGACGCGGCGGCCTTTGGCGACCGCCGCCGCCGCGCGCAGATCCTCGATCCGGCCGTTGGTGCAGCTGCCGATGAAGACATGATCGATGACGACCTGCTCGAGCGGCGTGCCCGGTGACAGGTCCATGTAGGCCAGCGCCTTTTCGGCATGGCGGCGCGCGCTGTCGCTGTCGGCGTTCGCCGGATCTGGCACGGCGGCGGTGATCGGCGCGGCCTCGTCGGGGGTGGTGCCCCAGGTAACGTGCGGCGCAATCCCGGCAAGGTCGAGCGCGACTTCGCGGTCGAAGTTCGCGTCAGGATCCGAGGAGAGCGTTCGCCAATAGGCCAGCGCGGCGTCCCACAGCGCGCCCTGCGGCGCTTTCGGGCGACCGCGCAGGAACGCGAAGCTCGTCTCGTCGGGCGCGACCAGCCCGATCCTGCCCCCCGCCTCGATCGTCATGTTGCACAGCGTCATCCGCGCCGCCATCGTCATCGCGGTCACCGCCGGCCCGGCATACTCGACCGCATAGCCCGCCGCGCCAAGCGCCCCGATCTTCGCGATCAATGCCAGTGCGACGTCCTTCGCCGACACCCACAGCGACAGCGTCCCGGTCAACGTCACGCGCATCGTCCTGGCGCGCGACTGGCGCAGGCACTGTGCTGCCATCACGGTCCCGCACTCGCTCGCGCCGATGCCGAACGCCAGCGCCCCGAACGCGCCATGCGTGGTCGTGTGACTGTCGCCGCAGACAAGCGTGATTCCGGGCAGGGTAAACCCCGTCTCGGGCCCGACGACGTGGACGATACCCTGGCCGACGCTGTCGAGGGGGAGGTAGGGCACGCCGAAATCAGCCACATTGCCGACAAGCTCTGCCACCTGCGCGCGGGCCAGTGGGTCGGCGATCGTCCGCCGCTCGCGGGTCGGGACGGCGTGGTCGGCCACCGCCAGATGGGTCTCCGGGCGCCTCAGCCCCCGGTCGCCATCACGCAACGAGCGGAACGCCTGCGGGCTCGAAACCTCATGGACCAGCTGGCGATCGATATAGAGCAGCGCCTCGCCATTGCCGAGATCAGCGACGACGTGGCTGTCCCACAGTTTGTCGTAGAGCGTTCGGGGGGTCATCGGGCGTGGCGATCGATCATTTGGCCTTCCTTTGCCCGCGCCGGGGAAGACGTCCCCGCGCGCCGCCCATCTATCCGCGGCGCGAACAGCAGGGGACGAAGAGTCGCGCGCACTGTATCCGCTTATCGGACATTCGCTATCGCGGTCATGGCGGGTGACGGTCAGGCGAGAGAACCTGCGGATCGCTCAGGAGACAATGTTCATGACCGATGGCGGGATCTCACGACGCGAGGGACTTGGCTTTGCCGGATTGGCGGTAGGGGTCCTGGCCGCGCCGTCGCTGGCTAGTGCGGCGGCGCCGAGCTTCGTCACCAAGGTCGACTTCAAGAATCCCAATGGAATCGCAATACCTACGCGCGGATGGACGGCAATCTCGACTCCACGAAGGAGAAGGTCGGTTGGCTCAAGGGCACGGCTTATGGCGTGCGCGACAATGAAAACGTCCGCCCGCTGTTCGCGGTCGAGGGGTTCAGCGTGACACGGATCAAGCGCCTGCCCAACGGCGACTGGCGACAAATGCTTCGCGAGGTCGTGTTCTACCGCGACCTGGAGACATGATCTATCCCGGCGCGCTGCAGCCCGATAAATGGCCGCGTGAATCTGCCGGTCCCATGAGCCGGGTGTCCAAGCATTTTATCTATACGATAAAGCGCAATGACGTTGAGAACTCGGGGTTCACCAACCCGCCGAGCGTCGGGGCCTGGTCGCGGATTACGCCATGGCTCCCGTGGATACTGATGGGGCAGGCCCCCAGCAATATCAGCTACTTCACCAATTTCGCGTCGGTGAAGTCGATCGCGGAATTACCGGCCGACCTCGTTGTCGCGGCGCGCGCTATCAGCCCGAAAGATTTGTCCTCGCTGACCGAAAAATACAGGCCGTCGCTCTTGAGCCTGGAGAATTACGCGAAGACCGAGCGGCCCGCGCCTGTTCCGCCGGGCTGGTCTCCGCCCCAGCCACCGTCGCTGAAGATGCGTTGATGGCGAAACTGGCCTCCCCGCCGCCGGCCGCTCCCGGCTTGGCCTTGGGTGGCCAGATCGGCTATGGCGTCGGTCAGATCGCGGGGCAGGTGTTTCGCGACGTCCCTTCGCTGCTGTTATTGTTCTTCATGACGACCGTGCTCGGCATCGCGCCCGCGATCGCCGGCACCGCGATCTTCGTCCCGAAACTCATCTGGGGGGTCGGCTGCGACATGGCGGTGGGAATCCTGTCCGACCGATTGCAACGCCGCATCGCGCGGCGCTGGTGGTTGCTCGTGGGGGCGGTCGGCGCGCCCATAGCGATGATCGCGCTGTTCCATGTTCCCGAGGCGTCGACCGCGGTTCGCGTGACCTATGTCGCGGGGGTCTTCAGCCTCTACATGGCGGTGTTCGCCAGCTTCTCGGTCCCCTATCTCGCGATCGCCGGCGAACTGACGGCGAGCCCGAGGCAGCGTAACGTCCTGATGGCGTGGCGTCTGGTCTTCACCGCGGTCGGCGTGCTGACCGCGGGCGCACTTGCCCCGGCGATCATCCAGCGGTCGGGGGGCGGGCAGGCGGGCTATGAAGCGATGGCGCTGGTGCTCGCCGTGATTTGCCCGGTGGCGCTGCTGATTGCCTTTCTGTCGATCGGCAAGGGAGAACCGCCCGTATCCCAGACGACGCGCATCCGGATGAGCCCTCGCGAAGCCATCGCGGTCCTGGCGCGCCCGCGCTACTCAGTGCTACTCGGCGCCAATCTGCTTCAGCTCGCGGGTTCGGGAATGGGCTATGCGTCGATGCTCTATTTCCTCACTTACAACATGGCCCGAAGCGATGCCTTCCAGTTGATCGGGGGGTTGATCCTCGCGGTCTGCGCGGGGATCGTTGTCGCGCAGCCGTTGTGGGTGTGGGCGGCGGGCAGGTTCGGCAAGAAACGCGCCTATCTCGCCGGCACCGCGATCTACGCGCTGACCTACCTCCTCTGGGCGTTCGCGGCGCATTGGGGGACGGTGGCGGCCTATGTGATGGCGTTCGTGGCGGCCATCGGCAACTCGGGCTGGGCGATGCTCGGATTTTCGATGGTGTCGGACATTTCGAGCGAGGACGAGCAGCATTCGGGGCTGTACTCGGCGGCGTGGATCGCGACCGACAAGATCGCCTTCGCACTGGGTGGCACCCTGTTGACGGGCTTGCTACTCTCCGGTTTCGGCTTTGATTCCGCGCGCGCCGTCGCGGGGCTGCCGCAATCCCCACTGGCGTTAGTCGGGGTGATGATTGCCTTTGGTTTGGCGCCGGCGACGTTCAACCTGCTTGGCGGGCTCGTCTTCTGGCGCTGGGGACGGCAGGCTTAGGCCTCACGAGCGGGCGCTTCGGATTGTGGGGGACCAGGCAGTGACAGACATCGCGAACGGGTCGCTGACCAACGTTGACCTCGCGCCGACCACGGCCGAACAGCGGACCTGGCGCTGATATCATTTCGCCGCGCTGTGGCTCGGGATGGTGATCGGCGTGCCCGCCTACATGCTCGCCGGCGGGATGATCGAGCAGGGGCTATCGGCGGCGCAGGCAAGCACCGTCGTCCTGCTCGGCAATCTTGTCGTGCTCGTGCCGCTACTGCTGATCGGCCACGCCGGGACTCGCTACGGCGTGCCGTTCGCGGTCCTCGTGCGAAGCTCGTTCGGTGTCCAGGGCGCAAAGCTTCCGGCGCTTGCCCGCGCTCTCGTGGCGTGCGGCTGGTACGGCACCCAGACCTGGATCGGCGGAAGTGTCCTGCTCGCGCTGACCGGCGCGCTGTTCGGGCGCGACCTGACCGGAGCGCCGATCCCCGCGCTCGGCATCGGGTTTGGCCAGCTGACTGCCCTCGCGATCTTCTGGCTGGCGCAGCTGGTGTTCGTCATGAAGGGGCTGAACGCGATCCGCACGTTCGAAACCTTCACCGCACCGCTCAAGGTGGCGGTCTGCGCGGGGTTGCTGTGGTGGGCACTTCACGCGGCCGGCGGGGTCGGGGAAATCGCCTCGCGCCCGTCGGCGTTCGTGGCGGGCGGCACCAAGGAGGGGCAGTTCTGGCCGACCTTCTGACCGCTGTTCACCGCCATGTCGGGCTTCTGGGGAGCGCTAGCGCTCAACATTCCCGATTTCACCCGCTTCGCCCGGCCCAGCGCGACCAGCTGATCGGCCAGGCGGTCGGACTGCCCGCGTCGATGGCGCTGCTGGCGCTGGTCAGCGTGCTTGTCACCTCGGCGACCGTCGTGATCTTCGGCAATGCGCTTTGGGACCCGGTCGCGCTGTCGCAAAGCATCAGCGGGATCGGGGTGATGATCGGGTTGCTGATTATCACGGTGGACACGGTGTCGGTCAACTTCGCGGCCAATCTGGTCGGCCCGGCTTATGATTTCTCGGCGCTGTGGCCGCGGCGGATCTCCTATCGCACGGGCGGCTACATCACCGCCGCGGTCGGCGCGCTGATGCCGTGGAAGCTGCTCGCCGAGACCGACGGCTACATCTTCGTCTGGCTGACCGGCTATGGCGCGCTGCTCGGCCCGATCGCAGGGATTATGATCGCCGACTACTGGATCGTCCGCAAAGGGCTGCTCAACGTCGCCGCGCTCTACGACGAGCGCGGCGAGTATCGCTACGCCGCGGGCTGGAACCCGGCCGCGCTGATTGCCTTCGCGGTGCCCGTCCTGATCATT
>JAYUUE010000188.1:0-4243 GCA_043754785.1 Polymorphobacter sp.
CGCGCGCGCGCCAGCGAGTCCACCGGCCTGTTGAACGTCCACCACCCCCAGGCGGCTGCGCCGACGATCACGGCAGGCAGAATCCGCCCGCCTTCCAGCAGCTTTATGGCAATCAAAGCCCCCACCCCGGTGCCGACAAGCCGCAGCAGATTGGGCACCAGTTCACCTTTTTTGTGCAACCACCACGCCAGCGCGGCCGCGAGCAACAGCGCGATGCTCATCAGGCCGGCAGCCGCGCCGGATCCCAGCCCGGCAGGTTGAGCGCCGCAACGAGCCCGCGCAATTCTGTGCGCCCCCCAACATGGCTGAGGCTGAAATCCTCCAGTGCCGCCCGGTCGAGCAAGGTCAGCCCGCGCGGGAAAAATTCGCGATAAATCACCCGTTCGGAAAGCCCGCCGACCACCCGAAACCCCACCCGTCCCGACAGCGCCTCCAGCGCCGCACCGACCCGCTTGCGGTTGCGCGCTTCCAGGCTCGACAGGCGGTTGCGCAGCACCACCCAATCGACGGTCACGCCATCGGCCTTGGCGCGGGCACGGCGCGCATCCCAGATCAGCTCGGCATAGAAACTCGGCCGCTTGACTGCGAAAGTTTCGGGATCGACCTGGCCGATGAGATCGAAATCGACAAAGCTGTCGTTGATCGGCGTGATGATTGTATCGGCGGCCGCCAATGCCGCCCGCGCCAGCGCCGAATCGCGCCCCGGCGTGTCGATGACGATAAAATCCAGGGCTGCCGCCTGCGCCAGCCGCAGCGCCAGTTCCGCGACATCTCCCTCGCCATCGGCGATCACCGCCACGTCGGGCGTTGGCAGCGCCAACCCGCGCTGCTGGGTAAAGGCGACGCGATTTTCAAGGTATCGCGCCACGGTTCGCTGCCGCGAATCCAGATCGAGCATCGCCGTGCGAAACCCGGCATGGGCTAGCGCGACGGCGATATGCACGCCAGTCGTCGATTTGCCCGACCCGCCCTTTTCGTTGCCGAGCACGATGATGTGCGCACGCTTGCCTGTCACGATCGCTGCCCCGCCCATCAGTGTCCAAAGAACCTTGCCAACCCACGCACTTTCGCACACAGGCGCCGTCCTGTGTCAATCGCAAGGCGTGTCTGAGTGGCTTCAATCGACATTGTCCGCACGCCTGCCGCGCTAACCACCGCCGTGGCGACGTGGCAGCGCGACGGCAAAAAGGTGGCGTTCGTGCCGACGATGGGCGCGCTGCACGCGGGGCATCTCGCACTGGTCAGCGAGGGCCTGCGCCATGCCGACCGGGTGGTGGCGTCGATCTTCGTCAATCCCAAGCAGTTCGGGCCGACCGAAGACTTGGGCAAATATCCCCGCGACGAAGCCGGTGACGCCGCCAAGCTGCTCGGCGTCGGCTGCACATTGCTCTACGCCCCCAGTGTCGAAACCATGTATCCGGCGGGCTTCGCCAGCTTTGTCCGCGTCACCGGGCTGCCCGAGTTGCTGTGCGGCGCCGTCCGCCCCGGCCATTTCGACGGCGTGGCGACAGTGGTGGCCAAGCTGCTGGCCGCTGCCCGCGCCGATACCGCAGTGTTTGGGGAGAAGGACTGGCAGCAACTCGCCATCGTCCGCCGCATGGCCGCCGATCTCGATCTCGGCACCGAAATCGTCGGCGCGGCAATCGTGCGCGATATCGACGGCCTCGCACTGTCATCGCGCAACCTCTACCTTACGGCCGATGAACGCCGGCGGGCGCTGGCGCTGCCGCAGGCGCTTGTGGCGGCGCGCGACGCGCTGCACGCGGGGGCACCGGTGGCGGCCACGCTAGCAGCCGCAAACACGCGCCTCGCGGCGGCCGGGTTCGCGCGCATCGATTATGTCGAGCTGGTCGAAGGCGAGAGCCTCGTCACGCTGGCATCCATGGTCCCCGGCGCCCGGCTGATGGCGGCAGCGGTGATGGGCACAACCCGCCTGATCGACAATCTGGAAGTCTGAAGCCTACCAGCCCGGCTGCCGAAACCCGAAGCCGAAGCTTTGCTGCGACGCCGCGCCGAACGGCCCGCCGCCATAAAAGCGCGAACCGCGGCCATAGCCATAAGCCGGCAGCTGACTGTCGGAAAAGCTTAATACGGCGCTGCCGGTCTGACCAACCTGCACGCCGACCACACCATAGATGCCGCGCGCGCCACCAGTGCCGATCATCACGCCGACTTCGCCATGCGGGCGCCGGTCGGTGGGCAGCGCCGGCAGCAACGCCGGATTATCGGCATCGGGGCGCCGCGACGCCGATTCGAGCACCTGCGCCTTTTCTTCCGGGGTCAGGCCATAAAGGATCGGCGCGGCTGGCGGACCTACGGGGACCGCCGCCGCATGAGCGGTGCCGGACAACAGGCAAGCGAGAACGGCAAAACGCATCATGATCACTTTCCTCCGCCAGACGAACTTAGCCCCACCTGAACGGCGTTGCTAGTCGCGCCTAAACGGCGTTGCTAATCGCGCCTAAACGGCGTGGCTAATCGCGCCTAAACGGCGTGGCCATATCCATCGCGTCGATGTCGGCGGCGACCATCAGGCTTTCCCGCGCCGTGAAATCCGCCACCGCCGCGCGGAAGCCTTCATCGGGAATGAAATGCGCCGAGACCGTCGCCACCGGGCGATAGCCGCGCGCCAGCTTGTGCGCCCCCTGCGCTCCCGCTTCGACCCGTGCCAGTCCATGCGCAATCGCCCAGTCGATCGCCTGGTAATAACACAGCTCGAAATGCAGGAACGGCACGTCCTCGCGGGCGCCCCAATACCGGCCATACAGGCAATCGCTGCCGACGAAATTCAGCGCTCCGGCGATCGGCACATCACCGCGCATTGCCAGCATCAGCAGCACCCGGTCGCCCATTGCCGCGCCGACTTGCGAAAAAAAAGCCCGGGTCAAATACGGTCGTCCCCATTTGCGCTGCCCGGTGTCCTGATAAAATGTCCAGAAGGCATCCCAATGCGCCTCGGTGATGGCGGCGCCCGTCAGATGCACCACCGTCAAGCCATCGGCCAGTGCCGCTTCGCGCTCCTTGCGGATCGCCTTGCGCTTGCGTGACGACAGCGCCGCGAGGAAATCGCCGAAGTCGCCATAGCCGTCATTCGACCAGTGGAACTGCTCGCCGGTGCGCATCAACCAGCCCTGTGCTGCAAACAGCGCCTGCTGACCGGGCGTCAAAAACGTCGCGTGCACCGACGACAGCCGGTTCTGCACCGCCAGCGCCTCGGCCGCCGCCAGCAATGCCGGCGCGGCCGTCGCATCGCGCAGCAGCAACCGTGGCCCGGTCGCCGGCGTGAACGGCACCGAACATTGCAGCTTGGGATAATAGCGCCCGCCAGCGCGTTCCCAGGCATCGGCCCAGCCTTGATCAAAGACATATTCGCCTTGGCTGTGCGACTTCAGATACGCCGGCAAAATCCCAAGCGGCACGCCTTGGGCGTCATCAACGACGATGTGCGCCGGCTGCCAGCCAGTGCGCGCCGTCGCACTTCCCGATGCCTCCAGTGCCGCAATGAACGCATGCATGGTGAACGGGTTATCCGTGCCCGCACACGCATCCCATTGCGCCGCCGGCACGTCGGCAGCGCCGGTCAACACCCGTGCCAGCGTTCGCGGCATCAGTCCTGAAAGGCCACAATCGCGTCGATTTCCACCGCCACGCCGCGCGGCAGCACCGCCACGCCCACCGCCGAACGCGCATGGCGGCCGGCATCGCCGAACACCGCAACCATCAAGTCCGACGCGCCATTGCCGACTTCCGGCTGGCTGGTGAAATCCGGGTGCGAGGCGACGAACACCCCCAGCTTTACAATGCGCCGCACGCGGCCAAGATCGCCCAGCGCCGCCTGAATTTGCGCGATGACGCCGATGGCACAGCGCCGCGCCGCCGCCTGGCCGCCGGCCACATCCATGGTGTCCCCCAACCGCCCCAGGATCAAGCTGCCGTCCTCGGCAAAAGGAATCTGCCCGGAAATGTGCAACAATGCATCCACGGCGACCGATGGCACGTAATTGGCAGCAGGGGCAGCGGCCAAGGGCAGGACGATGCCAAGCGCCGCGAGCGTTTCAGCGGGGGTCTGGGTCATGACGGGCCTTTCAGAATGGAGATGATATGCGGCAAGGCGAGGTGCCAGTCATCGATCCGAACGTCGGCATCGGGCGCGGCGGGGATCAGGCTGCGCAGCGCAGCTTCGGCGACCATGTGGATGCGGTGGACGCCGGGGGCATGTTCTTTTGCCGAGCTGTGGTTGGGC
>JAYUUE010000189.1:0-4225 GCA_043754785.1 Polymorphobacter sp.
GTCGCCCGGCTGAAGGACGCCGGCATCCGCGTCAGCCTGTTCCTGGCGCCCGATGCGCGGCAGCTCGATGCGGCGCTGCAACTCGGCGCGCCGGTGGTCGAACTTCACACCGGGCCCTACAGCCACGCCGAAACCGACGCCGAGATCGCCGCCGAACTTGCCCGCCTCCACGCCGCCGCCGCGCACGGTGCCGCGCTGGGGCTGGAACTCCACGCCGGCCACGGGCTGACTTTCGACAACGTCGGCCCGGTCGCGGCGATGCCCGAACTGCACGAACTCAATATCGGCCACTTTCTCATCGGCGAAGCGGTGTTCACGGGCCTTGGCCCCGCCATCGCCCGGATGCGCGCGGCGATGGACGCAGCGCAGTGGTGAGACCCCACCTTCTTTCTTCTCCCCTCCCGTTCACGGGAGGGGTAAGGGGTGGGTTCTTTGTTGGTTCAAAGCGCGCTCCTCGGCGCAGAGAGCCCACCCCCGACCCCTCCCTTTCAGGGAGGGGAGCAGAAAGATGATCCTCCCCCCCGGCCTCACCGTGCTCGGCCTCGGCTCCGATCTCTGCAACATCACTCGCATCGAAAACAGCATCGCGCGCTTCGGCGATCGCTTCCTCGCCCGCCTGTTCACGGACACCGAGCGCGCCAAGGCCGATGGCCGCGCGATGACCCGCGCCGCCACCTATGCCAAACGCTTTGCCGCCAAGGAGGCGTGTGCCAAGGCGCTCGGCACCGGGTTCAGGCGCGGCGTGTTCTGGCGCGACATGGGGGTTGTCAATCTCCTCAGTGGCGCCCCGACATTGGCGCTCACCGGCGGTGCCGCGCATAGGCTGGCGGAACTCACCCCGGCAGGGTATACGCCCGCCATCCATCTGACGATTACCGATGACCATCCCTGGGCACAGGCAATCGTGCTGATCACAGCGAGTCCGACAAATGTCTGAAGCAAACGCCGAAGCCACGATAGCCGCCAAAAAACCGACCAACTGGGCCAGCGAGATCTGGCAGCTATTCCTGCTCGTCCTCGCCGTGCTCGCCATCCATTCGTTCGTCGCCAAGCCGTTCTTCATCCCCTCTGGCTCGATGCTCCCGTCGCTGCTGATCGGTGACCGGCTGATCGTCTCGAAATTCCCCTATGGCTATTCCTATCTGTCGCCGTCGATCAACATCCTGCCCGAAATCCCCGGCCGCCTGTTCGGCCGGCTTCCCGAACGCGGCGACGTCGCAGTCATCAAGCAGCCGCAGGACAAGATCGATTACATCAAGCGCGTCATCGGCCTGCCTGGCGACACCATCCAGATGAAAGGCGGCGCGCTGTGGCTCAACGGCGCCCCGGTGTCCCGCGTCCGCGTCGCCGATACCGAAATCCCCGTCACCCCGAGCAGCGACTGCACCTCGCCGATCGATGCCCAGTTCCGCACCGTCAACGCAGCGGGTGTTGCCGTGTGCCGGCTGCCGACCTGGCGCGAAACCATGCCCGGCGGCCGCAGCTATCTCACCCTCGATCTCGCCGACACGCCGCAGGATGATACCGAACCAATGATCGTCCCCGCGGACCATTTGTTCCTGATGGGCGACAATCGCGACAATAGCGAAGACAGCCGCTTCGACCCGATGATCGGCGGCCTTGGCATGCTGCCCATCGAAAACCTCGTCGGCCGAGCGGAATTCCTGACCTTCTCGCTCGATGGCTCGACCGAGTTCAACCCCATGACCTGGTTCAGCTCGTTGCGCGCCAACCGGTTTTTCAAGGCGATAGAATAAGCGTCTCCGGCGGCTGGGGCCTTGGGCCCCGCATCTCGATTGCACTACCGTGTGAACCGATACTCCCACAGCCCAGTCGGCGCGTCCTTGTAAGTCCCCGCCGCGAACCAGCCGAACCCGCACCGCCGCGCCACCGCCTCCGACGCGGTATTCTGCGGGTTGATCATCGCCACCGTCCGCGCGAACCGTCCTTCACCCCACTCCAGCGCCGCCACCACCGCCTCCGTGGCAAAACCCTGGCCGTATGCGGCGACATTCAGGCTCCAGCCGATCTCCGGGTCGCCGTCAAAGCCTTCGACCCCGGTGCGCTTTGCCTCCAGATACCGCACATCCCCCACATAAGCCCCGGTATCGCGCCGCCGTACGCACCAGAAGCCATGGCCGAGCAGCGCCCAATTGCCGGCATAGCGCAGCAACCGCGCCCAGCTGTCCTCGGCAGTGCCCGGCACCCCGCCCAGCAACCGCACGACCGCTGGATCACCCCACATTTGCCGCAGGTCATCATAGTCGGCAACGCCGTGCGGCACCATCGTCAGCCGCTCCGTACCGATGCTGTTGCCCACGATCATGCCGGCAACGATAGCGGCGCAACAACGGTCATGCTAGCGCCGTCACCGATGATCCGCCTCGCCACCCCCGCAGACCTGCCCGCCGTCCACGCTGTCGAGCTTTCCGCCGGTACCGTCTTCGCCGGCACTCACATGGATTTTGCCGCCAATCACGCCCCCAACCACCCCGCCGACCTGCTCACCGCCATCCGCCGCCGCCTGATGTGGGTCGCGGTAACCGACGCAACCCCCATTGGCTTCCTGTTCGCCGAACCCTGCAACGAGGGTTTGTACCTGCGCGAGCTCGCCGTCGCCGCGCCATCGCAGCAGCAAGGCCATGGCGCTGCCCTCATGGCCATCGGCATCGCCGCCGCGCGCGAGCGCCGCGACCCGCTCGTCATGCTCACCACCGACCGCACGCTGCCCTGGAACGCCCCCTTCTACGCCCGTCTCGGCTTCACCATTGCCGAAGGCGACGCGATCCCGCGCGAGGCGCAGCGGCGCCTGGCGGGCCAATATGCCATGGGATTCAGCCCCGCCCACCGCTGCGCAATGGTGATGGACCTGCGATGACCGACCTTGCAGCGCTGGCCAAATGGCTGCCCAGCCAAAGCCTGACCCTCGCCCCCGGCACCGGTCTTACCCGCTTGTCCGGCGGCATCGCCAACCGCAATGACCGTTTCGACCTCACCACCGGCGCCGCCGTGCTGCGCCGACCCCCACCCGGCGTGCTTGCCGCCGGCGCCAGCGACATGGCGCGCGAGTGGCGCGTCGTCTCGAACCTTGCCCCGCACTTCCCCATCGTGCCGCGCGGGTTGGCATATTGCGACGACGCCGCCATTCTTGGGACGCCGTTCCTCATCCTCGAACACCGCCCCGGCATCGCCATCGGTGGCACGTTGCCCCCCGGCGCCGACGCAAATGCGTTGCTCGACGCCGCGCTCACCCAGATGGTTGCGCTCCATGCGCTGTCGCCCGCCGCCATCGGCCTTGGTGATCTCGGCAAGCCCGAAGGTTTTTACCCCCGCCAATTGCGCGGCTGGACGCAGCGCGCCGCCGCCGTCTGGGAGGCCGGCGCCCCCGCCGCCGCGCTCATTGCTGCGCTCGCAGCGTCGCCGCCCCCCGATGACCCTACCCCCGTCCTCCTCCACATGGACCTCAAACCCGACAACCTCCTCGTCGATCCGGTCACCATGGCGCCGCAAGCAATGATCGATTGGGACATGGCGACGCGCGGCCCACGCGGTTTCGACCTCGCCATCCTGCTGTCGTACTGGATCGAACCCGGCGACCCCATCGCCGTCCACGCGCTGAACGCAGTCCCTTCGCTGCATAACGCCCTTACTCGCTCCGGCATCATCGCCCGTTACACCGCGCTCGGCGGCACCGCCCCCGGCCCGCTCGCTTGGCCCACCGCCCTGGCGCGCCTGCGCCTCGCCACCGCCTGGATGCAGCTTTATCGAAAATGGCAGCGCGGCGAGATGACCGGCAACCGTTATGCGGGCTTTCAAACCCTCGCGCTGGCCATAATGGATCATGCGCTCGACCAGTTCACCAAGGAACGTCAATGACCGATTTTACCCTCCCGCCGGCGACGATCGACCTCGCCAACCGCGTCCGTGCCTTTGTGATCGACAAGATCATTCCCTTCGAAAAGGACCCGCGCCTAACCCAGCACGGTCCCACCGACGCGCTGCGGGGCGAGTTGGTGGCTCTTGCCCGCGCCGAAGGCTTGCTCACCCCGCAGGCCCCCATTGCGCTGGGCGGCCTGGGTTTTGACCATGCCACCCAAACCGCAGTCTTCGAAGCCGCCGGCTGGTCGACCCTCGGCCCGGTCGCAATGAACTGCGCCGCCCCCGACGAAGGCAATATGTACTTGCTCGGCCGCATCGCCCGCCCCGACCAGATCGCGCAGTTTCT
>JAYUUE010000190.1:0-4200 GCA_043754785.1 Polymorphobacter sp.
GGCACCGATGACGAGAACGCGATCGGTGGACACGATATGGGCGTGGTGGAGCAACAGGCCCAGCGTCATCGGTTCGAGCAGCCAGCGGCCAGGCGCGACTTCGATAGCGGCATCGGCATAAGCGAAGCCGGCCATCGCTGCGGGAACGAAATCTTCGCGCGCCACCGCATCAAAGGCGCGCACCACGGCCGCATCATTAATGCCGACGGTGCGCAACTGGCTGTCGATCATTGTCTGGCGCAAACCCGCTGCATGGGCGGCAGACGATGGGGGGGAGGGGGAGGCAGGCAGGGTCAAGGTCGGTCTCGCAGCATTGGCTGTCTGATACTGGTAATACAGCTGAGTCGCAATCAGATATTTGGGCAGATGTTCACGCGGGGTATTCAGGCGAAATGGTCGTCAGCGCTCCCCGTCTAGCTATCAAGGTTGCCCTCGCCAAGCGGCATTGCTAAAGAGCGCCTCCCGAACGCGCCAGCCAGGCGTTTTTGCGGTGAGGCCCGATGGCGGAGTGGTGACGTAACGGACTGCAAATCCGTGAACCCGGGTTCGATTCCCGGTCGGGCCTCCAAAAATTTTAGATCGCGATATACGGCATTGCCTGGATCCGCGCCCATTCCCCTAGGGCCCGGCGTTGCCGATTGGCAAGGATGGTATCCGGGCTGATCGGGCATCCGTCTTCGTCACTGGGCGAGTGCTTCAGGCGCCGATATTGCGTTGTCCATCGACCATCTTTTTGGCGCGGAGCAGGGCTTCGGTGACCAGCTTGTCGGGCTTGCTGAGCAGCTGGTCGGCCTTGACGTAATATTCGAGCGCGGCGCTGGGGTTTTCGGGGACCAGCGCTTCCTGACAGACGCCCAGGTTGTAGAGCAGACTGACGCTGGTCGCGGCGGCGCCGGTTTCCATGAGTTCCCAGATGCTGCAGGCGCGATCGAGCCGGCCGGCCTTGCTGAACGGGATGGCGCTTTCAAAGGTTACCTGGTCGGGCTTGGGCAATTCCGAGGCGCGGCGCTTGAATTCCACGGTCACGTCCTGGTTGAACGGCGCCACGTCCTTGCGGATTTTCTGCGCGATGTTGAGGCGGACGCGCTGGTATAGCGCCTCGTCATTGAATTCCATTACAAAGCCGTCTTTCTTCAGCGTCCCCGTCAGCTTTTCGGCAAAGCTTACCGCCCAGCCCTTGTTTTCCTTGACGACGATTTCCTGGCCCTTGCCGTTGCAAATGTCATAACCGTCCTGCGCGACATGGGTTTTGGCATAGACATTGGCCTTGGTGGCGACATTGACGATGCGGGCGTTGACCGCATAATCGAGAACGACGCGGGTGCAGGTGATCGTGCGCACCACCTTCTGCTTGCAATCATTGCCATCGGCGCATTCGTTCGATTGTTCCTGGCGATCGGTGCGGGTGACCTTGGCGAGCGTGACCGAGCCACTGTAGACGCCTTTCACATCGAGCTTGGCACCCAGGCGTGCTGCTTCGGCGGTTTCCTCATTGGTCGGCACGGCGCTGGCGGCCGGCGGGCCAGTGGGGATGCTGTCGCTGGCCTTGACGGTGAACCAGGCGTCGGAATTGAGCTGAACCGAGCGCATCTCAGTCGCCAGCACCTTGGCGAAGTTGGTGCCATCGGTGCCGGTGAAGGGCAGCACGGCGATGGTTCGCAGTTTGCCGGCCTCATAAAATTCGGCGGGAAAGCGGCCCTTGTAGCGCGCGTCCTCGAACGCCAGCGCCGGAGCGGCGGTGATGGATGTGGTTGCCAGGGCGAGGGTGAGCGCCAACCGGGCTGCCGTTGACTGCTTAAAAGCCACGTTCGTCTCCATTTCAATCAGGGGCGGGCGCGGATCACGGCCGTCACAGCAGCCGGGCCGCGGCGGATCAGCAATTTCACCCGGCCCGAAGCTGCGGCCAGCGCGGCTTCGATGGTCTGGCGCGGCGGGTCGCTGGGCTTGGTCGGTTGATCGTTGATCTTGACGATCACATCGCCGCCAAAGACGTTGCCCATCGCTGAAGAATATTGCTGCACCGAAACGATAACCATTTCGCCATTGTCGTTGCGGCGGATCACCAGGCCCAGCGCCGGGACCATCTCGGGCTCGGTGGCGGCGGTTTCGAGCACGCGAATGCGCGTGCGCGCCGATTCGGCGAAGCCGCCGGTCGGGAAGTTGCGCAGATAATCGTTGCACGGCAACGCGGTCTTTCCGGCTTCGCACAGGCTCCAAGCGGTCTTTTCCTGTTCGGCCTTTTGCCGGTCCAGGTCTGCCTTGGCGAATCTGGCGATCAGTGCCGACGCGGCGCCGGCGTTGGGGCCGGCGCGATAGGCCGCGAGATAGCGCTCACACGGCGCGGCACTATCGGCAGTCTGGCACTGTGCCCACGCCGATTTCTCCTCCCCTTCGCTGCGGAAGCGCGTCGCCATATCGCGCGCCGCACTGGCATGGGCGCCGGTTGGATAGCTGCTCAGATATTTCTCGCACGCCCCGGGCCCGCTGCTGCTTTGGCACAGGCCCCAGGCGGCGCTTTCTTCGCCCTCGCTGCGGAACTTGCCGACTCGATCGCGCGCGGCGGCGGCTCGGACGCTGTTTGGATAGGCGGCAATGAACTTTTCGCACGCCGCCGGGCCAATGCCGCTTTGGCAGGCGTCGAAATCGCCCTTTTCCTGCGCAGCCGCTGCCTGTTGCTGGGCGGCCTGTTGTGCGGCTGCGGCCTGTTGCTGCGACGCCTGCTGCGCCGCTGCCGCCTTGGCCTTTTCAGCGTTGAGCTTGTCCTGTGCGGCCGCTGCATAAGTGGCAACGCGGGTTTTCGCCTGGGGTGCCCAGCGTCCGGTCGGATAGGTTTCAAGATAGCGCTCGCACGGCCCGCTGGCATTGCTGTTCTGACACGCCAGCCAGTCGGTCTTTTCCTTGTCCTCGGCGACCGGCGCGGCCGGCGCGCGCACCGCCACCGGGGCGGGCGCCGGCGCAGTGGCGATGTCGTTGATCCGGGTGCGCGCCAGATCGGCCCATTTGCCGTTCGGATATTTGGCCAGATAAGCGTCGCACGGTGAGCTGCTCTTGCTTTTTTCGCAGAGATTCCACGCGCCGCGTTCGAAATCATAGGGCGCAGGTGCAACAGGCGCCGGTGCCGGCTTGGGCTTGGCTGCCGGTGCGGGCGCCGGTGCCGGCTTGGGCTTGGGCGCCGGTGTGCCGGGGATCACGAACTGCCGGGTCAATTCATGGCGGCGGCTCGCCAGCGCCAGTTGCAGTCGTTCGGACCGCGCGGCAGCGGTGGTCGGCGATGCCGGCGTTGGCACAAACATCCAGTCTGGATCATCAAAGATGCCGCGCTGGTCGGGGCGCTGGTTGCGGGCCTTCAGATCGAGCGCCAGCCGGGCTGGCAGCGATGCCAGCCGCAGGCCGGGTTCGCGGATGCGCGCTGCAAAGGCAAGCGCGAACGGGCTGGCGGCGAACGGGCTGGGGGCGAACCGGCTGTGTGCAGCACCGTCGCTGGCGGTCATCCCCGGCTGGGTGGCGAGCAGCAGGACGACATTGCTTAAGCTGCCGGCGTCGGGCCGGCGGGCGTCATGGGCGTAAGGATTATCGCGGCAGGCATCGAGAACCACCAGCCGGACTGCCTTGGCCCCGCTGACAGCGGCCATCACCGCCGAGGCGCGGATGGCTTGCGAGTCGAGATCGGCGGCGCGTTGGCCAGTGGCCGAAACCGGCAACAGCCAGTTGGTGCCATTCACCTCGATGCCGTGGCCGGCATAATACACCAGCGCCACATCGGCGGCGCGGGCCTTTTGCCGGAATGCGGTCAGGGCGGATTTGAAGGCGGCGAGATCGGGGTCATGCAGTTCGGTGACGGCGAAATCCGATTGCCGCAGCGCGCCGGCGACGAGCCGCGCGTCGTTCGCGGGGTTGGCCAGCGTGTTGCCATGGCCGTAGTTGCCGGCGCCAATGACCAGCGCCACCCGCGTTTCGGCCAGCGCCGGTGTGCCAAACAGCGACAGGCACAACAACAAAATGATTGACCGCAGCAATGCAGGAGGCCCCGTCTTCCAAGTCTTTGACCAGCAAACTAGCCGCAATTTTCACGCGCGGCCACTGCCTTTCTTGGCGGCCGGCAAAACCACGCGGCGGTCGCCTTCCGGCCGGGCGCGCTGCGATAGAAATGATGTGTGTGGCTGGCATATCATCAGACATTTTCATATCGTGAGAAAAGCG
>JAYUUE010000191.1:0-12693 GCA_043754785.1 Polymorphobacter sp.
GCCGCATCGGCGTCGTTGTAGTTGTTGTAGCTCAATTCCTTGCCTTGCACCTGGACGGCTTGGGCGATACCGCGAGCGGCGGCGCCCATCGGGACATACAGCGCGGCCAGTTGGTGCGGGTTCTCGCCATAGCGCAGCATCGCGGCGCGGCGGGTCGCCATGACCCGTACCGGGGCAAACATCTCGCCTTGGTCGGCGCCGGCGAACCAGCCCGACACGGCGGCGTCATAGGATGCGGTATGCGCAAACGCCGCCGCCGCCAGCTTTTTGCGCAGTGCCAGGTCGGTGCTGCCATCATGGGCGTCCAACGCCACAAGCAGGTCGGCATATTGATCGGGCGCGGTCACGACGGTGATGTGCGCGTGGTTTTTTGCCGCCGACCGCACCATCGCGGGGCCGCCGATATCGATGTTTTCGACGATATCGGCGCGGCTCGCGCCCTTGGCCACCGTCGCTGCGAACGGGTAAAGGTTGATGATGGCGATATCGATCGGCAGGATGTCGTATGCCGCCATCGCCGCCAGATGGGTGGGCAGGTCGCGGTCCGCCAGCAGCCCGCCGTGGACTTTGGGGTGGAGCGTCTTGACCCGCCCGTCCATCATTTCGGGAAAACCGGTCAGGTCACTGACGTCGCTGACCACAAGGCCGGCGGCGCGCAGCGCCTTTGCCGTGCCACCGGTCGAAACCAGCGCGACGCCGCGTGCGGCAAGTGCCCTCGCCAGATCGACGATGCCGGTTTTATCACTGACCGAAATGAGCGCGCGGGTCAGGGGGACGAGGTTTGGCATAAAAGTCCTTGATGGTTGACCCGGCCTATTTGCCGGCGCGCTTGAAGCTCCAGCCGATGCTGGCGGTGGCCTGTTCGGTGCGGGCCGAGATGACCAGCTGCACGGTCCTGTGAACATTGCCTTCGGGGTCGATCCATAGCGACGGCTCGATGGTCACCAGACCCCCCGGCGCGCCAAATCGCGCCTTCATCGTCCAAACGCGCCCGGCCGGCAATTTGAGCATCGCCCCGGCACCGTCGGCGGTCGGCGTTGCGTCGACGCCGGGCCCGAGGTGAAAACGCAGGTCAAAGCCGCGATCCGGACGCCGCCGCAAGGATGAGCGCGGCGCCGGCTCGACACTGTCTTCGCCGCGCACATCGTCGCCGCCCGGTGACACGAACAGTCGCCGCCGCACCATCATGCCAAATCGCCGCGCATAGCCATCATGGCTGGCTTCAATCCAATGACCGGCCTCGCTGTGGCGAGTTTGGACGACGACTTCCTCCACGCCCAGACCCAGCGCACCCATGTTCGTGCCATCATCCCGAATGCGTGTTGAATTCGTGTCGCTGATAACGAGGGTCGAGTGCGCTGCCGTGGTGCGCAGGCCATTGGCGAGTGCGGCGGGAAGCGGTGTCGCCAATCCGTGCGTGCCACCGCAATTCGTCACCACCCGGTCGGCGGCATCGCTCATTTCGAACGCCAATGTACTGGCGTGGCCCATGCTGGACACGCGCGCCAGCGGCGGCGGCCCGGCATCGATGACGATGACGGTTTTGCCGGCCGACAGCCGGTGATAACCCGACCAGCGCCCGGACCGGCTAATTTGCGTGTCCGTGGCGGTGCGCTTTGCCAGCCGGTCGAGCGGCGCGGCGGCGATCGCCGCACCACCGTGCCACCCACCGATGATACCATCGCCGAGCGCCAGGCCGCGAAGCGAGGGCACCAGTCGCGCCAACGTGTCGGCGATCAGCGGCGCCGGGCGCACGCCGATGGCCGGCGCCGCCGCTGCGGTAAACAGCAGCAGTTCCGCCAGCGCCAGCGCATCGACCGGGGCACGGGTAACGATGCCGCCATCCGGGAGCACCAGCGTTTCCAGCAACCGTTCCAACCCGGCCAGTGCCACTTCTGCGCGTGCCGCGCCGCCGGGAATCAGCAGCCCGGCGGCATAGAGCCCGGCCATTGCCCGCGCCCGCGCCAGCCCATCGGGCAGGCGAAACGCAGCGCGATCAAGGTGGCGCGCCCAAGTTGCCATCGCCGACAAGACCAGCGACCGGTAAACTTGGTCCGGTGATGACAGGATAAGTGGTGCGTGGCCGAGTGCGAACAACAGCCGCGCGCCGGTTACATCGGCGCGCCAGGCAGTAGCATCGAAACTGCCGAAACGCGCCAGCCAGCGGGCGACCAGCGGCTCGGCAACACGGGCCCCCGATTTGGGGTCGGGCGCTGCCGCCGCCAGATCGCGCAGCCATTCCCAGCCATTGGCCCAATCCTGCCATTCCGCAGGCGAACCGGCTTCGGCAAAGCTTAGGTCGCGGGTCATTGCCGTATGGCCGGCATGGATGAGCCGCCCGGCGACGAGCCGTTTCCCGACCGCTGCATCGCCGGCGATCGGATCCTGCAGCACGCCGAGCAACTTCAGCGGGTAACGCCCGCGCAGCCGAATACGGTGCAGCGGCGTTTTGTAGAGCGACGTCGAGACTCGCGCCGCCAGCCGTTCGCTCAGTGACAGCCCGCGATCACCCGCGACGCGCAGCAGCCGGCGCTCGCCTTCGAAACTGGCACCGTCGTCTTCAGCAGTTTCGGGCGCGTCAGGCGGCGGGGCAGCGACTTTGCGCGCCATCACCTCAACCCCGCAAGGCGGCGATGTTGGCGGCATAGTGCCCCGGACCGCCCTTGAAGGTAGCGGTGCCGGCAACGAGCACATCGGCGCCGGCGGCGATCGCCTGGGGAGCGGTAATGGTATCGATGCCGCCATCCACCTCCAGGTCGATGGTCTTGCCGGTCTTGTCGATCAGTTTGCGGATGGCCTCGATCTTGCGCAATTGGCTGTCGATGAAGCTTTGGCCACCAAAGCCGGGGTTGACGCTCATGACGAGGACGAGGTCGAGATCGTCGATCAGATAATCGAGCATCTTGGCTGGCGTTCCGGGATTCAGCGAAACCCCGGCCTTTTTGCCCAGCGCCTTGATGCGCTGAATCGAGCGGTGAATGTGCGGCCCGGCCTCCGGGTGAACGGTCAGGATATCGGCGCCGGCGTCGGCAAAGGCATCCAGATACGGGTCAACCGGCGCAATCATCAGATGCACGTCCATGACCAGCGACGTGTGAAGCCGGATGGCCCTTACCACCATCGGCCCGATGGTGATGTTGGGGACGAAATGTCCGTCCATGACATCGACATGGACGTAATCGGCACCGGCGGCGGTGATGGCGCGGATGTCCTCGCCAAGACGAGCGAAATCCGCCGAAAGAATCGACGGGGCGATGCGAACCGGACTCTGCATGAACAGGCTCTAGCAGTGTGGGCGCGCGGGCGGTAGGGGCAAACATTCCTCTCCCACAGCCGCAGGCGACGCCTTCGCGTCAACCGGGAGCGGCCATCAAGACACCCGGCGCCGTGCCACCGCTGCCCGCCGCACTAGATCGAGCAGCGCTGCATGGGCCAGCGTGTCCCCCAGGCTGCCACGCGATTTGATGCCGCGTTCCGCCGCCAGCAAGGCGCCAAGCGCGCCTGTCAGCATCGGCGTCGTCCAAGCCGCGAGTTCGGCGACCACTGCGTCCTTTTCCTTCCAGAAGATCGGGGGCCGCGCGCCATCGACAACGCCGCGGGGCGACGCGCCACCATCCACCGCTGCACGCAGGGCCAGTAGCAGCGTCATTCGCCGCTCCACGGCGCGCAGCGCGACGATACCCAACCCCGGCGTCAATCGCACCAGCAAATCGGCGGTCTGTTCCATATGCCCGCCAACGACGGCACCGGCGAGTGCGAACTGATTGGTATCGCCAGCGCCCGCTGCCAGCGCCGCGACATCGGCGGCGTCTAGTGGCTTGGAGTTTGCCGGGCTGGTATCGAGATACAGGCTCAACTTTTCCAACTCGCGTCGGATCAAGATCCGGTCGCCGCCGGCGCCTTCGAACAGCAGGATCGCCGCGTCGCGCGACGGGCGCAGTCCGAGTTCGGCGCCCATATCGTTCGCCAGTTTCCCGGCATCGCGAAGGCTGGGTTCATAGCTGATCAGCGCGGCGATCTCCGGCGCCTTGTCGGCGAGCGTCTGAAGTTTGCTGCCCTTTTTCAGCGCGCCGGCGATGGCAATCACCGGATTACCGTGCGGGCTGGCGAGCAGCGCTTCGACCGCCCCAAGCCCATCGTCGGTCAGGCCTTCGATGCGGACGAGCGTGCGATCACCGAACATCGACACGGCGCCTGTTGCCGCGATCAGCGCCTGTGGATCGGCAGAAAGCGTCGCCCCCGCCATTGTTTCGATTGCCATCGGGTTGGCGCTGTCGGCGAATTGCCGGGTAATCGCGTCGGCAAAATCCCGCGATGCCGCCTCATCCTGCCCGTGGAGCAGAACCAGCCGCAGATCATCGGGCCAGCGTTTGGCGATGGTGGCAATGCGCGTCGCATCAACCTTCACTGTTGCCGGGCAGCTTTGGCGTAGCGCGCAATCCGCGCCGTGATCTGCTGGGCGATTTCGGTCGACAGGCGGTCGAGTGCTGTCGTTTCCGCCGCCACCACGGCATAGTTGGAGCTGACGCGATCAATCCCGGCATCCGCCCCTGCGGTCGCGTCAACCAGCACCGCGTTGGTGGCGATATCGACGAGGCGATAACGCGCGCGCAGGGTGCGGCGTTCGCGTGCCGCCGAATTGTCGCCGCGCACGCCAAAGGCAAGGATCTGGTCATCAAGTTCGACTTCAAGGCGGTAGGTAGGCGCGGCAACAGTTTTTCCGAAGCGATCTATGATCGCCTCCCGGACCAGAAATCCCGACCTCTCGGGAATCGGCGCAACCTCGATCTGCGTCATCAGCACGGCGGGCGCACTGGTGCTGCCGCCCGAATAAACCGGCGCCAGCCCGCAGGCGGACAGGCTGATCGCCAGCATCAGGATGCGCAAATCAAACAACGACGTTGACCAGCCGGTCGGCCACGACAATGACCCGCTTCGGCGCGGCACCGGCCAGCGCGCGCACAACCTTGTCTCGGGCCATCGCCTCGGCTTCGACCAATGCCTTGTCGGCCCCTTTGGTGGTTTCGAAACTGTCCTTGAGCTTGCCGTTGACCTGGATGGCGATTGTTACCGTATCATCGACGAGCAGCGCCGGGTCGACGACCGGCCAAGGGGCATCGACGATCAACCCCGTCTGGCCGAGATGGGCCCAGGCTTCCTCCGCCAAATGCGGCGCCATCGGTGCAAGGAGGCGCAGCAGCACCGTAATTGCGTCGGTTTTGGCACCACCGGCCGACGCGCGCTCGATTGCGCTCACCAACTCATACAGCCGCGCGACAGCCTTGTTGAACTGCAGCTTGTCGATATCGGCGGTGATCGCGGCGATGGTGCGGTGGACGATGCGCTGCAACGGCAGATTGTCGCCGGCTGGCGCGCTGACCGCCTCCTCCGCCAGCCGCCAGACGCGCTGCACAAAGCGCCAAGCGCCTTCGATGCCGGCTTCGGACCAGGCCAGATCACGCTCCGGTGGCGAATCGGACAGCATGAACCAACGCACCGCATCGGCGCCATAAGTGGCGATGATACGGTCGGGGTCGACGACATTCTTCTTCGACTTCGACATCTTGATGACGCGGCCCGCGTGAACCCGCCGACCGGTCGATTTTTGGACGATTCCTTTGTTAGTCTTCTCGACTTCCTCGGGAGAGAGCCAGACCATGTCCGAAATTGTCTCAGACCCAAGCTTTGCAAACTCTTCTTCGGTGGTAAGCCTATCATCGCTACGAACACTATAAGTTTCGTGCGTCACCATGCCTTGCGTGAACAGCCCGGCGAACGGCTCCGCCACGCCGATGCGGCCAATGCGATTGAGCGCCCGCGTCCAGAAACGCGCATAAAGCAGATGCAGGATCGCGTGTTCGACGCCGCCGATATACTGCCCGACCGGCAGCCATTGTTCGGCCACCGCCGCATCGAACGGCTTGTCGGCGGGTGCGCTGGCGAAACGGATGAAATACCACGACGAATTGACGAAGGTATCGAGTGTGTCGGTTTCGCGCCGCGCCGGCGCACCGCACGCCGGGCACGCCACATGCTTCCACGTCGGGTGATGATCGAGCGGGTTGCCGGGCCGGTCGAAGCTGACATCTTCGGGCAGCACCACCGGCAGTTGTTCGTGCGGCACCGGCACGACCCCGCACGCGGCGCAATGGATGATCGGGATCGGCGTGCCCCAATAACGTTGCCGCGACACACCCCAATCGCGCAGGCGGTATTGGGTGACAGCGGTACCCCAGCCTTCGGCTTCGGCGCGGGCAATGACAGCGGCCTTGGCGGTGCCGATCTCCATGCCGTCGAGCCAGCGCGAATGCACCAGTGTGCCGGGGCCCGAATAGGCTTCACTGCCTATCGGCGCGTCGGCCTGGCCTTCCGGCGCCACGACGCGGGTGACCGGCAGCATATATTTGCGCGCAAAATCCAGGTCGCGCTGGTCGTGCGCCGGGCAGCCGAAGATGGCGCCGGTGCCATAGTCCATCAGCACGAAATTGGCGACGAACACCGGCATGATGATGGACGGGTCGAGCGGATGCACCACCGAGAGCCCGGTGTCGCAACCCTTTTTCTCCTGCCCCTCGATGTCGGCGGTCGCGGTACCGCCAGCGCGGCATTCGGCGATAAACGCTGCCAACCCCGGTGTGGTTTCGGCCAGCGTCGTGCAGATCGGATGGTCGGGCGCCAGCGCGGCAAAGCTGGCGCCGAACAATGTGTCGGGGCGGGTGGTGAAAACGTCGAAGGTCTGGCTGCCGCCTTCGACAGCAAATGTGAAGCGCAGCCCCTGCGACTTGCCGATCCAGTTTTCCTGCATCAGCCGGACTTTTTCGGGCCAATCGCCGAGTGTCTCCAACCCGGCGATCAAATCGTCGGCAAAATCGGTGATCCGCATGAACCACTGGTTCAGCCGCCGGCGCTCGACGACGGCGCCGGAGCGCCAGCCGCGGCCGTCGATGACCTGTTCGTTGGCGAGGACAGTCATATCGACCGGATCCCAATTGACCGCCGATTCCTTGCGATACACCAGCCCGGCCGCGAGCAGATCCAGGAACAGCGCCTGTTCGTGGCCGTAATAGTCCGGCTCGCATGTGGCGAGTTCGCGGCTCCAGTCGAAGGCGAACCCCAGGCGCTTCAATTGGGCGCGCATCGTCGCGATATTGTCGCGGGTCCAGCCGCCGGGGTGGACGCCGCGTTCGATGGCGGCATTTTCGGCTGGCATCCCAAAGGCATCCCAGCCCATCGGGTGTAGCACTTCAAAACCCTGGGCTCGCCGTGTCCGTGCGATGACGTCGCCCATGGTGTAGTTGCGGACGTGGCCCATGTGGATGCGACCCGACGGATAGGGAAACATCTCAAGAATATAGGCCTTGGGCTTTAGCGAGTCATCGTCGGCGCGAAAGCTGTCAGCGCCGCTCCATGCCGCTTGCCAACGCTGCTCGGCGCCTTTGAAGTCAAATTTTTCAGCCACTTTTCAGCCTTGGATTCAGCCGGTGTACTGGGATCGCCGCAAATCGCGAGCGCGGCTGAGGATGGTTTCTTCCAGCTTCTGGACGGTGCCGGGGCGCACCGGCGCATCGACCCAGCCGCTGCCGGCAATGGTCTGGCGGATGGCAGTCACCTTGATTGCGTCGGAGCGCAGCTCGGTATCGAGGATGGAAACGGTGACCTTCACCCGCTCATTGGGCGCCTGCGGCGTCGCATACCAGTCGGTGATGATGATGCCACCGTTCGAATCGACCTGCGCCAGCGGCATGAACCCGATCGTATCGAGCGCGGCGCGCCACAAATAGGCATTGACGCCAATGGTGGTGATCCGCGCCGGCGCTTCGGCAGCAGCGGTTTTGGGGCCATCTTTCTTGCCGCCACAGCCGCCGAGCGACGCCGCCATGGCCACACCGAGCAACAGGGTTCCGATACGGTGCATTCAAGACCTTTCCAAAACACGGGCGGCGCCTGTTGGGCGCGACTGATGCCGCGCCTTATAGGCGTGGCGGCTACGATGCGCCAAGCCTGCGTGATGATTCGCAAAAAAAGCGCTTTGGTCGTCAACTGTGCGCTGCAAACCACAGTCATTGCAAATAATCGGGCAATGACGGCGGCGGCGTGTCGTAAACATCTGGGCGACGTTGGATGGCGCTGATAGGGCTGAGGGATGTTCGGAAGAAGTGATTCGCGCGGAGGGGGCTTCGCATCATCGGCAGCGGGCGCGCTCGTGCGTCTGCCGTCGATGGCGCTTGCGGCGCTTGCATTGGTTGCGGCGCCGGCGCTTGCCGTCACCAAGCAGCCAGCGACCACCAGGACCGCCCCTAAACCGCGTTTCAGCTTCGATGCGCCGCTGACTTCATTTCAGCCGCCGGTCAGCGATCTCAACAAGTTCAGCTTTACCGCCGCCGGCAACAGTGCCGCTTCGGCGCGCCTGCAAACGCAGGAACGCGCCTTCCGCTTTACCCCGTCCGGCCAGACCGACAACCGCAAGGCCTTGTCGCTCGGCCTCAGCACGCGCGTCGTGGCCGCCGCCACTGACCATTCGCGTGCTGCGGCGCCTGTTGAAGCGACGGCAGCGCTGCCAACGGCTTATGGTGTCGAAGCGTCTGTTGGCTGGAAGGGTTTCGCCGTCAATACCGGTTACCGCCATGTCGAGCCCGGTCCGGCGGCACTGCTCGCCAACCGCAGCGACGCCGTCGATGTCGGCCTGAGCTATGGAGGCCGCAACTGGAAGACCAAGCTTCAGGGCACTGCCGAGCAGGGCAGCTTGTTGTTGTATCCGCTGGAACGGCGTTATTCGGTCGAGCTTGGCGGCAATTATGCCGTTGCGCCGCGCCTGTCGGTCACTGGTGGCGTGCGCTACAAGCTGGCGCCGACGACATCGACGGTGCTCGAAGCCGACCGGCCAGACCAGTCGGTCTATCTTGGCACCAACATCGCCTTTTGATTTTGAACAGCGACGCAGCCGACCGCCTTTCGGCAGTCCATTCGGCCATCGCGCGGGCGGCTCGCAGCGTCGGGCGTGACCCGGTCCGTATCGACCTCGTCGCCATCAGCAAGACCTGGGATGCCGCCGCCATCGCGCCGCTTATTGCCGCCGGGCAACGCCAGTTCGGCGAAAATCGCGTCGCCGAGGCGCAGGATAAATGGCCGGCGCTTCTGAAGAAGACTCCCGACATCCGGCTCCATCTTGTCGGCCAGCTGCAATCCAACAAAGCGGCAGAGGCTGTGGCGTTGTTCGATGTCATCCACTCGGTTGATCGCCCGTCGCTGATCGCCGCGCTCGGCAAGGCGATGGCGGTTGCGGGGGGAGCCGCGAACAAGCGTCCCGATTGCTACATTCAGGTCAACATCGGCGGCGAAGCGCAAAAAGGCGGTTGCGCCATTGCCGATCTGCCCAAGACACTGGCGGATGCACGCGCCGCCGGCCTGCCGGTCGCCGGTCTGATGTGCGTGCCGCCTGCCGATACCGAAGCGGCGCCGTTTTTCGCGCTGCTCGCCGAATTGGCACGCCGACATGGGCTGACCGGCTTGAGCATGGGCATGTCGGGTGATTACGAAACCGCCGCGATGCTGGGGGCGACGGTGATTCGGGTCGGCAGCGCGCTCTTCGGCAAACGCTGAAGTTTCAGCCTTTGGGCAGTGCCATCGGCACCATGATCGCCGCCGTTTCCAACGTCGTCAGCGCCGCCATTCCTGCCTGCAACCTGTCTGCTGAAACCAGCCAAGCCGTGACCGCTGCGCCCCGGGGTTCGGGCAGGCGGCGCAACTGGTTGGCAGCGGCCGCCACATCCCCGCGGGCCAGAGCGGCGGCGGCGGCTTCACGCGGCGCCAGCGGTACGTCGCCGGGGCGGCTGACGGCGCTGCGCACCGCCTGGCTCAGCGTCGCCCACCAATCGAGGCCGGCGCCGTTGACGGGTGGCGCCAGCCCGGCGAAATCGCGGCGCAGGGTAGCGAGCGTTACCGGTGCGCCGCCCAGCGCCGCCACGGCGCCGACGGCTTGCGGGTAACGCGCCTCGAACGACTGGCGCAGCACCGTTTCGACGCCATTCAGCCGGCGCCCCGATGCGATCGCCTGCCGTGCCAGCAGCACAGCGATCATGCCCTGCGCCCGGTCGGCGGCGGCAATGGCGGATGCGGACGCGGCTTCGGTGCGCCCGGCTCCGGTTTCCACCCGCGCCGCCAGCCCGCCGACATTGCTGGTCAGCCGGTCGATGCGTTCGCTGTCCCGCGCCAGTTGCGCGGTGCTGGCTTCGATCTTGGCTTCTGTGCGCGCCAACCGTTCGCCGGCCGGCACATCGCTGGTGGCGGCGTCCTCACCTTCCAGCTGATCGATCCGTGCCTGCAATTTTTTTACATCGACGGTCTCCGTCACCGCCGCGCTGGTGCCGGCAAATGGCAATTGGCCGCGCACCGATCGTTCGAACCAGGGATTGGCGATCATCCCCGCCGTGAACATGAACAGGCTGCCGGCCAGCACCCAGGGCAGGACCGTGCGGCGCGGCGCCGGCGCCGGCACGGCTCGCTGGCCTGAAAGCCGGGCGCGCAGGCGTTCAGTGGCATCAAGGCTGGCGCGGTCGATTTCGCCGCGATCGAAGGGGGCGTCCATGGGTGTCCTCTCCCCAGCGCGGCCCGCCGCGCGTCTTCTACAATAGCGGCCCTATTGGCACGGAACGCCGATGGCCGCCAACAGCATGTCTTCATTGGGCTCAGCCGCCACAACCGCATCGCGCCACCCCCCCCCGGCGGCGGCGCGCGCACCGTCGCTGATTGCGGCGATCGCCACATCGCATCTCGCCATCCCCAGCCGGTTCACTTCCGCCGCGAAATGCCCAGCACTGCGCGGGCTATACAAGAGCACCCAATCCACCGGGGGCAGCGCCGCCAGTGGCAGCAACCCGGCCCGATAGACAGTGCGGGTATCGACGCGCAGCCCGGCCGGAATCACCGCCGGCGTGCGATCCTCCCCCGCCAGATGCAACACCGCCGCCAAACCAGCGGCGACCATCGCATCGAGCAACACCTGCACTGTGCCGCCGCAATCCCGCACATCACCGAACCCGGCCGCGGTCGCCGCACGCGCCGTCGCCGCGCCCACCGCAAACACCGGCAACGCCTGATACGCCCGCGCTCCCGCCAGCCGCGCCGCAAACGCGCTCGTCAGCATGATTGCCTGCGGCGGCACATCCGGCGGCACCCAAGCCACGGCCTCGGTCGCCAGCAACGGCGCCAGCACCACCGTATGCCCCAGCCCGCGCAGCCGCGCGGCGGTCGCATCACCGCCCGGCCAAGGCCGTGTGACAAGAATTTTCAAGACGGGTGGAACAGCGCCCGCAACGCCGGGCTGGCATCTTCCAGCATATCCGCCGCCAGCGCCGTGACCAGGTCAGACGCATCGGCCAGTGCCGCTTCAAAGCCGCCTTCTTCGATCTCGCTGCCATCTTCGGTCATGATTTCGGCGCGGAACGCCACCCGGTCACCTTCGATGATCGCCAGCGCCGCCACCGGGCTGTGGCAAGTGCCGCCCAGCGCCGCCAGAAACCCGCGCTCGAGCGTCACCGCATCGAACGTGTCCATATGGTTTATCGCCGCCAGCAATCCCAGCACCGCGCCATCGCCATCGCGCGCCGTGATTCCCACCGCACCCTGCGCGCTCGCCGGCAGCATCACAGCGGTTTCGATCGTCGCCCCGGCCGCAACGCCCAGCCGGTCGAGCCCCGCCGCCGCCAGCAGCGTCGCATCGATGACCCCGCTTTCGACCTTGGCCATCCGCGTCGCGACATTGCCGCGGATAATTTCAGTGACCAGATCGGGCCGCAGCGCCTTCAACTGCGCGGCGCGGCGCGGGCTGGAAGTGCCGATGCGGGCACCGCGCGGAAGAGCTTCGATACTGTCCGCCCCGATCAACCGTTCGCGCACATCGGCGCGCGGCAGCATCGCCGCCAGCGCGATGCCATCGCGCAATTGCGTTTCGACATCCTTCATTGAATGCACCCCGCAATCGATGCGGCCTTCGATCAGCGCCGCATCGAGCTCTTTGGTCCACAGCGCCTTGCCGCCGATCTCCGCCAGTGCGCGGTCCTGCACCCGGTCGCCTGTCGTGGAAATCACCACGATTTCCGCCACGTCCGGCCCCCATTCATGCGCTGCGCTCAACGCCGCTGCTGCCATCCGCGCCTGCGCCAGGGCAAGTGGCGAGCCGCGCGTACCCAGCCTGAAGGTGGTGATCGCCGCGGGCGTAGTGCGGATTTTGGTCGGGATGCTGATCTTCATGGGACGGGGTTGTGAAAGCCTGCGCGCCTGTTGGCAAGATGCAACGCGGCCTCAGCGCCCGGTGAATGCCGCAGCACGCTTTTCAACATAGTGCGCCACGCCTTCCTTGAAATCTTCGCTGGCGAAGCTGGCGGCCATATCGATATTGGCGGCTTCGATGGCCTCGCCGAGCCCCGAAAACTGGGCAGTCCACAGCTCGCGCTTCATCGCAGCAAGGGATCGCGGCGAGACTTCGCTGGCCAGCATCCGGGCATAGGCCTGAACCTCGGCCATGAAGTCGGCGTGGGCGATGACGCGGCTGACGAGCCCGAGCGACTTTGCTTCAGCGGCTTCGACACGCCGTGCGGAAAACAACAGGTCGGCAGCGTTTGCCATGCCGATGAGGCGCGGCAACAGCCAGGAAATGCCGTGCTCGGCAATCAGCCCGCGCCGCGAAAAGGCCGT
>JAYUUE010000192.1:0-4160 GCA_043754785.1 Polymorphobacter sp.
GCAACGAGCTCGGCGAACGGCAAATGAATCAGGGTGACGTCGTCGGCCACAGCCAGATCGGCGTTGATCAGCAGCGCATCGGGGTCACGGTCGAAACCATAGCAATGGCCGGCGCCCCTGGCGCCTCGGGCACCCGACCGAAGCTTTTCGCGCACGGCGCGCAGATAGCCGCCAGCGCCAAGCGTCGCATCGACATAGATGTCGCCTGGCTGCACGGCGAGTGCCGCCAGCGTTTCGGCGAGCAGGACGGGGATGTGCGGGGCAAGGCCGGGCGAAAACGTCATGCCGGCGGACCATCGAGAGCCAGCTTCTTGGCGGCCATTTCGTCGCGCAGCACTTCCAGCGCGACTTCGTCGGCGTCCTCGGTGGCCAGATACACCCAAGGGTCCCAGATTTGGAAAACTTCGCCGATACCGATGAAATAGGCGTAGTTTTCCAGCTTGCGCAGCCGCTTGAGCACCGGCGGCAGCACGACGCGGCCGGCATCGTCGATGGTCAGCGACGTCATGCCGGCAAAGGTCTGCGTCGCATCGCGGTCACGCTCGCGGCTGTTGACGCCGGCAAAGCGCGCCAGATGGTCGGCCATCAGCTGGTCAGGGAGGTTCTTGTCGAAACCGACGAGGCACATGGCGTTGCGCGACGGCGAAAGTCGCAGGTCCTTCGACTGGCTGCGGGTCTGGATCACCTGGCGATATTCAGCCGGGATCGACAGGCGATTCTTGCCGTCGATCACGTTCAGCGCGCCAATGGTGAAAAACTTCGACACCCGAAAAACTGCCCTCCCGCCCAGCCGTGCAGGCGGATGGAAAGCCCCGAACGCTGACCGGCTCACCCCCGGTCCGGCGCTGCGACTTACCCATGCGGCAAAGGTTCCGCCCACACTGTGGATAACGGTCTAGCATGGTATTTCATGGCACTCAATCCCACTGCATGGTCCAAAGCTGCGATTCATGGGGATATCCATGGCACAGACCGGTACAGACAGCGGCTTTCATGGTGGCACCGCGCCGGCGCAATGGCTGTGGACAAGTCTGTGATCAACCGCCGGGCCAACGGGTGGCGAGCACGGGAACAGCGCCGGGATAACCCCGCGTGTTAAGGCTTTGGCGCTGCCGGCGCGTCTGGTCCTGAGCCGGGCGCCACGCCGAGCACGGCGAGCGATTCGCCCTTTGGATCATGGAACTCGAGGTGCGAGACCGGCCTCAGCCCGGCCGCCACGACCAGGACGAGCAGAAATATTGCGCCAAGGCCGGTCAGGCCAAGCCGCAGCCGTTCACCATTGCGGGGCGCAAGTTTCTTGCTCGCGGCAATGCCAGCACCGGACTTGGCGCCATGGCGTGATGATTTGGGCGGCATCATGACTGTCATATAGGCGCTGCAAGGTGTGAACGAAAGCCTGCCTGACGCAGCGTGTCACACCAGGCCCTTCGCCGCCAGCCATTCCGGGTTGTAGATCGTCGACAGATACCGCAACCCGCTGTCGCACAAGATGGTGACAATGACCTGCCCCGGGCCCATCTGCCGGGCCAGCCGCACGGCGCCGGCGACATTGATCCCTGACGACAGGCCGAGACACAGCCCTTCCTCGGCATTGAGGCGCCGGACCCACGCCAATCCTTCCGCATCCGAAACGCGGTATTGCGCGTCGACGACCAGGCCGTCGAGGTTGGCGGTGATGCGGCTCTGGCCGATGCCTTCCGACACGCTCGAACCTTCGGCTTTCAACTCGCCATGGGCGAAATAATTGTACAGCGCGGCGCCTTCGGGGTCGGTCAAGGCGATCGTGATATCGGGATTTTCGGCGCGGAGCCCCAAAGCGACACCGGCCAGTGTGCCGCCGGTGCCGCAGGCGCAGGTGAAGCCCGTCACCCGGCCTTCGGTCTGCGTCCAGATCTCCGGCGCCGTCGTCTGGATATGGGCGCGGCGGTTGGCGACATTGTCAAACTGGTTGGCCCATACCGCGCCCGGCGTCTCCTCGGCGATCCGCCGCGAGGTGTGGACATAATGGCAGGCGCTCGAATAGGGCGCCGCCGGGACCAGCACCAATTCGGCGCCTAGCGCGCGCAGCGTGTCCTGTTTCTCCCGGCTTTGGGTTTCGGGCATGACGATGATGGTCTTGTAGCCGCGCGCCGAGCCGACCACCGCCAGCCCGATGCCGGTGTTGCCGGCGGTACCCTCGACGATGGTGCCGCCGGGCAGCAGCACGCCGCGCGCTTCGGCGTCCTCGATAATGCCGAGTGCGGCGCGATCCTTGATGCTGCCGCCAGGGTTGAGAAATTCGGCCTTGCCCAGAATGAGACAGCCGGTTTCGGCGCTGGGCCCTTTCAGCGTCACCAGCGGCGTGTTGCCGATGAGCGCGATGATGTCGGGGACGGCACGGTTGAGCATGACGCCAAGGTAGGACGCACGCGCGCCACGGGCAAGGAAGCTCTGGTTTCCACGCCCGTTGCCGGGCTATGGCAGGGCCATGGTGCGCGTTGCGACATTTCTGGCGCTGGCGGGGCTAGCGCTGCCCGGCGGCTGCGGATCGCCGGATGGTGAAGCCTCGCGGTTGCACGTCACTGTCGTCGGCAGCCCCTCGACCGGGGGCGTCGCGGCGCAGCTGGAGGCCGAAGCCACCCGCCCGACACTGATTGCGCGTGATGGCAGCGGGGCGCTGGTGCCGGGCCTCGCCTCGAGCTGGCGTTTTGTCGATGACGAACACAGCCTGATCCTGCGGCTGCGGCCGGTGAAATGGAGCGACAGGACAGCGCTTGGCGCCAACGAGGTCGTTGCCGCGTTTCGCCGTGCCGCCGCCCGCGGTGACCCGGCGCTTGATCACGCCGGAGTCGCCATGGGCGCGACACCTGCCAAATTGGGCGTGCTGGCGCCGATTTCGCGCGTCGTCGAGATCCGGCTGGCGGCCGCATCGCCGTTGCTGCTCGGCTGGCTTGCCGACCCCGGCGTGGCGGTAACACGCGCTGGCCCCGTCCCGACGCTGGCCAGTTACCGCGCCAGCGGCCCGGCGACGCAGCGGACGCTGGTACGACGTGATGGCGTGGCAGCGGGGTGGGCCGCCGATGCGGCGCGGCCAGCGCAGATCGTCATCGCCGCCAATCCGGATGTCGCCGCCGCTGTCGCCGGTTTCGCGCGCGGCGATACCGACATCGTCATCGGCGACGGGCTCGCGGGCCTTGGCGAAGCGCGCACGGTGGCACAGCCACAGATGCTCCAGGTCGATGCGCTATGGGGGGTCTATGGCTATGTTGCCAACACGCTGGCCGGGCCGCTGCACGATCCGAAACTGCGGCTGGCGCTCAGCCTCGCCGCCGACCGCGAGGCGCTGGCGGCGCGCGTCGGGCTGGCGGCGATGGCGCCCGTCGATGCGCTGGTGCCGCCGTCGCTGGCGCCGGACGGATCCGCACCGCTCGACATGGCGGCGCGCCGGATGCTGGCGCAGCAGCTGCTGGCCGTGACGGACGGTGACGGGCCCGCCAGCGCAATCCCGGCCCATCAGCGCCCGCCGGTGCGGCTGACGCTGCTGGTGCCGCCGGGGCGGGACCACCGTGTCATTGCCGGCTATGTCGCGGCGGACTGGCAGGCACTGGGCGTAACGCTGGTTGTTTCGGAAGTCGATGCAGCCACCATCGCCGACCGGGTGCGGCGCGGCGATTTCGAGCTGGCACTGACCGAGGCCAGCATCGCTGTGCCTGACGCAGCGGCGCTGCTGGCACGCTGGCGCTGCGGTGTCGGCGCATCGTGCAACCCGGCCGCCGACGCGCTGTTCGCCGCCGCGCGCGCCGCGCCGCCGGCGCAGCGCCCGGCGCTGCTGGCCGCCGCCGACGCCAAATGGATGGAGGCGCCGCCGATGGTGCCACTGCTCAACCCGCTGCGCTGGGCGCTGGTGGCACGGCGGGTAGAGGGGTGGACGCCGAACCGCGCCGGTAGCCATCCGTTGGGGCGGCTGGTGCTGGCGGCGCAGCGGTAGCGGGCGCGGGGTCATGGGCTAATTCCAATGCCGTTCATTTAGCATGATAACCGACTCATTGTCGCCATAATTTGGGATTCTTCTGCCGACCGGGCCGGGGGAGCACGAGCATGGTGGGCAAGGTCGCAGTACTACCTTCGGGCAGCCGCATCACGGATTTCATCAGTTTTGGGATTCTGGCGCGCGCCTTCCC
>JAYUUE010000193.1:0-4125 GCA_043754785.1 Polymorphobacter sp.
CTGCCATCGTCTGGCCTGACCCCAAATGCTGCGCGCGTTGTCAGCATCGGCGCCATCGACAAGCGCACTGGCGTAACCAAGACCTATACCGGCAGCCCGGGACAGATGTTCAGTTTCGGCACGTTGACCGTTACCGTGCGCAGCTGCGAAACAACGCCGCCGTGGGAACAAAAGCTGACCGGGGCATTTTTGCTGATCGACGATACGACCGGGAGAGCGAAGCCCCGCCGCATTTATTCAGGTTGGATGTTCGGTGAAAGTCCGTCACTCCACCCGCTGGAACACGCGCGTTATGACATCTGGGTCAAAAGCTGTGAAATGCGGTTTCCCGACACCGGGCCGGATACGGTGACCGCCGGCAGCGTGGGCGTGAGCGTGGGTGCGGGCGGTGCCGCAGGTGATGCCGACAAGCCCAAGATATCAAGGGCGAAAAAATCCGCCGTAACGCCGAGCGCTGTCGCCAATTGAGCCCGATAGGTGCGGGCGGTAACTTCACGCGCGCCGAAGCGCGCTAGGTGATCTGTCAGAAATTGCGTGTCGAGCAGGGTGAAACCGCCGAAGCGCAGCCGCGCCACCAGCGCCGCAAGCGCGCATTTCGAAGCATCGCGCTGGCGGGTGAACATGCTTTCGCCAAAGAAGGCGCCGCCGAGCCGCACGCCGTAAAGCCCGCCGGCCAGAACGCCATCCTCCGTCCACGCCTCTACCGAATGGGCATGGCCGCGCGCGTGCAAAGCGCGATAGGCGTTGGCGATCAGCGGGTTGATCCAGGTGTCGGTGCGCCCCGGCACGGCCGCAGCGCATCCGGCGAGCACGGCATCGAAGGCAGTATCCACGGTGAGGGTGAAGCGTTCGCTTCGCAACAGCTTGGCGAGGCTGTGCGGCAAGTGGAATTCGTTCAGCGGCAGCACGCCGCGGCGGCGCGGTTCAACCCAGAAAACATCGTTTGCCGTGGCACTGTCTGCCATCGGGAAGATGCCGCTGGCATAGGCGCGAAGCACGGTTTCGGGGTCGAGCGACGCCGGGAGACGCAGGCTCACGCGCGGCTCACGCTTTGCGCGCGCACGAAGCTTTCATGATTCGCGTGTTGCCAACCAGCGTTCCAGCCATTTGATCGAATAGTTTCCATCGATAAAATCCGGTGCCTCGATGATCGCCTGCTGAAGCGGGATCGTCGTCTTGGGGCCATGGATCACAAATTCTTCCAACGCCCGGCGCAACCGCATCAGCGCGTCGTTGCGGTTGGCACCATAGACAATAAGCTTGGCGATCAGCGAATCATAGTAAGGCGGGATCCGATAACCGTCATAGAGCGCTGAATCGACGCGAATGTGCAGTCCGCCGGGGGCGTGGAAATCGGTGACGCGGCCCGGCGACGGGGCAAAGGTCAGCGGATCTTCGGCGTTGATCCGGCACTCGATGGCATGGCCTTCGAAGCGGATCTGGTCCTGCGTGACCGACAATGGCAAACCGGCGGCAACACGGATCTGCTCGCGGACCAAGTCGATGCCAGTCACGGCCTCGGTGACCGGGTGTTCGACCTGAAGGCGGGTGTTCATTTCGATGAAGTAGAATTTGCCGTCTTCATAGAGAAACTCCATCGTTCCGGCGCCGCGATATTTGAGTTTGGCGACGGCCTGGCGGACGATTTCGCCCATGTCCGCGCGTTGTTCGGCGTTGAGCGCCGGCGAGGGCGCTTCTTCAAGCACTTTCTGGTGGCGGCGTTGCAGCGAACAATCGCGCTCGCCCATGTGCACGGCGCCGCCCTTGCCATCGCCAAAGACCTGGAATTCGATGTGGCGCGGTTCGGAGAGGTATTTTTCGAGATAGACGGTGTCGTCGCCGAACGCTGCCTTGGCTTCGGCCTTGGCCCGGCTGACCAAACTGGGGAGCGATGCGGCGTCGTGGATGACCTTCATGCCGCGGCCGCCACCGCCCGAGGCTGCCTTGACCAGCACCGGATAGCCGATGTCGTTGGCGATCTTGATGGCTTCCTCGGACGACGTGATCGGGCCGTCCGAGCCCGGGACAAGCGGCAGGCCGAGCATCGCGGCGGTGCGTTTTGCCTCGATCTTGTCACCCATCTTGCGGATGTGCTCGGGGTCCGGGCCGATCCAGACGATCTTGTGCTGCTCGACAATTTCGGCAAAGCGTGCGTTTTCGCTGAGGAAGCCATAGCCCGGGTGGATGGCATCGGCCTGGGCGATCTCGGCGGCCGAGATGATTGCGGGAATATTGAGGTAACTGTCCGTGGCGGATGGCGGCCCGATGCAGATCGCCTCATCGGCAAGCCGCACGTGCATGGCGTCGGCATCGGCGGTGGAATGCACGGCGACAGTGCGAATGCCCATTTCACGGCACGCACGATGGACGCGCAGAGCGATTTCGCCGCGATTGGCGATGAGAACCTTTCCGAACATGGCCATTATTCGATCACAACCAGGGGTTCGTCATATTCGACGGGCTTTTCGCTGCCGATGAAGATTTTGATGACTTTGCCGGCCTTTGGCGCGGTGATCGGATTCATGACTTTCATCGCTTCGATGATCAGCAACGTGTCGCCGATGGCGACGGTGGCGCCTTCGGTCACGAACGGCGCGGCGCCGGGTTCGGGGGTCAGATACGCTGTGCCGACGATCGGCGATTTGACCAGGCCAGGGTGGAGCTTCCAGTCATCGACCGGGGGGGCGGCGGCAGCAGCAGCGGGCACCCCGGTGCCGGCCGGTGCAAAAACGGGGGCAGGCGCGTAGCCGGCGCTGACAACGGCGGCGGTGCGCGCTACGCGAATGGTACGGTCACCATCCTTGACTTCGATTTCGGTTAGGTGGCTCGATTCGAGAAGTTCGGCGAGTTCGCGCACGAGCGCGGTATCGACCTGGATTCCACTGCCTTCTGGCATGACTATTCCTAAGTATTGAGCCCCGACTGGACTTCCTATTGCCGCAAGGCCGCCGCCGCGTCCAGCGCCAGCGCATAGGATCGCGCACCAAAGCCGCAGATTGTGCCGCGTGCGACGGCGCTGATGAAGCTGTGGTGCCGGAAGGCCTCGCGGGCGTGCGGGTTCGACAGGTGGACTTCGATGACAGGCACGTTGATTGCCTTGATGGCGTCATGAAGAGCGACCGAGGTGTGGGTGAGGGCGCCGGCGTTGAGGATGACGGCGAGGACACCGCGCGAGCCGGCCTCGTGGAGCCAGTCGACAAGGTGACCTTCGTGATTTGACTGGCGCAGGTCGATTTCTAAACCGAGCGCCGCCGCCTGATCTTCGAGCATGACGGCGATGGTGTCGAGCGTGTCATGGCCATAAATTTCGGGCTCGCGGCTGCCAAGCAGGTTGAGGTTGGGGCCGTTAAGGACGAGAATGAGATTTGCCGACATATGCGTTCATATAGGGGAGAAGTGCGATTGCGTCACGCCGCGCGTCGCACCATATGACCAGCATGATCAGCCTGACCTTGAATGGCGAACCGCGCCGTGTTGCCCCCGGTGCCAGCGTCGCCGGGTTGCTCGCCGAACTTGGGCTCGATGCGGGCAAGGTTGCGGTCGAACGCAACCTCGAAATCGTGCCGCGATCGACGTTTGGCGCGGTGGTGCTGGGCGAGGGTGATCGGCTGGAGATCGTGCATTTTGTTGGCGGCGGGCAAGACGATGGCTGGACCGTCGCCGGGCGGACGTTCCAGTCGCGGCTGATAGTCGGCACCGGCAAATACAAGGATTTTGCGCAAAATGCGGCAGCGCTGGCGGCTTCGGGCGCGGAGATTGTCACCGTGGCGGTGCGGCGGGTCAATGTGATGGACAAGGGTGCGCCGTTACTGACCGATTATATCGACCCCAAGAAGGTCACTTATCTGCCCAATACTGCCGGCTGCTTTACCGGGGACGATGCGGTGCGGACATTGCGGCTGGCGCGCGAGGCGGGCGGATGGAACCTGGTCAAGCTGGAAGTGCTCGGGGAAGCGCGAACGCTTTACCCGGATATGGCGGAGACGCTGCGGGCGACCGAGGTGCTGGTCAAGGATGGCTTCGATGTCATGGTTTACTGCGCCGATGATCCGATTGCCGCGAAAAGGCTGGAAGATCTGGGTGCCTGCGCGATCATGCCGCTCGGCTCGCTGATCGGATCGGGGC
>JAYUUE010000194.1:0-4123 GCA_043754785.1 Polymorphobacter sp.
GTGGTGATCGTCACCCATGACCCGGAAGTGGCGCGGGCGACCAACCGTGTGGTGCGAATTCAGGACGGGCTGGTGATTTATGACGGGCCGCCGACTGAGGCGGCACTGTACGGGCATTCGGAGGTGGCGGCGTGAGGGGGAGTGTCTTTCCTCCCCCTCAGGGGGTAGGCGATTCGCGCTTCTTGGCGCGGCGGGTGGGGGTCCTCATGTGTCGGCGCGTGTGGACCCCCTCCCGGGCCGGCCAAGTGGCCGTCTCTTGCCTCCCCCCTGAGGGGGAGGAATATCCGTGATCACCACCATGCTCGCCGAGGCGTGGAGCGCGCTGATCGCCAATCGATTGCGATCGTCACTGACCATGCTCGGCATGATCATCGGGGTGGCGGCGGTCATCCTGATGCTCGCCATCGGCGGCGGCGTGCAAAAGCAGGTGGCCGATTCGATTTCAGGGCTGGGTTCGAACATGCTGATCGTCACCGCGGGCGCCGGGCGGCAAGGCGGCATCTTCGGCGGCGCCGGCACCGGGGCGTCGCTGCGCATCGAGGATGCCGATGGCATTGCCCGGATCGATAACGTCATCGCCGCCGCGCCGTCGACGAGTGTCCCGGCGCAGGCGGTGGCGGGTCCGGCGAACTGGGCGACCAATGTCACCGGATCGATACCAGCGTATTTTCAGGTCAATGAATGGAAGGTCGAGGACGGCCGCATCTTCACCGACCGTGAGGAGCGCGCCGGGGCACGGGTGGCGGTGCTGGGCCAGACGGTGGCCGACAAATTGTTCGGCGCCAATGATCCGATGGGCCAGATGGTGCGGGTCAAGGGCATCAGCTTCACCATCATCGGCATTTTGGAAAAACGCGGACAAGGTTTCGGCGGCCAAGACCGCGACGATGTCATCATCGTGCCGCTGACCTCGGCCTTGCGATTGTTGCAGGGCAATTTCTTCCGCCGCTCAGTGCGGACGATCTCGGTCAGCGTGGCGTCGGCGGAGGCCTTGGACAGCGTGACTGACGACATCGGCACGTTGTTGCGGCGGACGCATCGATTGCGCCCCGGCGACCCTGATGATTTCCAGGTTGCGAATTTGACGGCGATCACCGACACGTTGACGACGACGACCAAGGCGATTTCGCTGCTGCTCGCCGCTATCGGCTCGATTTCGCTGGTCGTCGGCGGTATCGGCATCATGAACATCATGCTGGTCAGCGTCACTGAACGCACCCGCGAGATCGGCATCCGCATGGCGATTGGCGCGTCGCGCGCGGCGGTGCGGCTGCAATTTTTGCTCGAGGCGCTGATGCTGTCGCTGATCGGCTGCGGCATCGGGGTGGCGGTGGGTACCGGGCTGGCGATGCTGGCTGGAAGTGCCATCGGTTTTGACACAAAGGTGACGGCGTTCGCGGTGACGGTGGCGTTCGCTGTGTCGGCGTCGATCGGCATTTTCTTCGGCTGGTGGCCGGCCACGCGCGCAGCAAAGCTGAGCCCGATCGAGGCGCTGCGCAGTTAGGGCATTGCCGCCATGCGCGCGGGTTTTGTCAACCACAGGAATCGTCCCCATAGCAACGTCGCCGACATCAGCGACGCGACAATCACCGACCACACCAGGCCATCGACGCCCAGTTCCATGATGATGGCAAAGCCATAGCCCAGCGGCATCATCACCAGCAGATAGCTGGCGAAGTGCGTGAAGGTCGGCACCCACACATCGGATTGGGCGCGCAGTGACTGGGCACCTACGACCTGCAGGCCATCGGCGATGAAGAACAGGCACGAAAGCAACAATGCCGCCGCCGTCATCGCCTGCACGGCAGTGTCATGGGTGTAGACGGCGGCGATCCGGGTGTTGCCAAGCGCCACGCCGATGCAAATGGCGAGCGTCAGCACCGTGGTCAGGGTGAAACCGCGCCGCGCCGCCAACCGGACATTGGCGGGATCACCGGCGCCGTAGGCCCGGCCGACAAGAACGCCAGTGGCGGTCGCCAGCCCCAGTGGTACCATGAAGATCAGCGCAGCGATGTTGAGCACCGTCGCCCATGACGCCACCGCGTTGGCGCCGATCCAGCCGGCAAAGATCGACATCGATGCAAATGCCAGGGTTTCGGTAAAATAGCTTATCGACGCGCCATAGCCGATGCGGCGCATTTCGGCGGCAGCGGGCTTGTCGGCAGGGGCAGGCGTGAACACGCCAAGGGGCCGGGCCTGTTGCCAGCTGGCGATCAACGCCGCTGTCATCAACAGGAAGGCCGTTCGCGAGACGAACGTCGCCCAGCCGCTGGCCACGGCGCCCGATATGGCGAACGCGCTGTCGCCGGGCACCAGCCACAGGTTGAGCACCAGATTGACTATGTTGGCCGCCCAGATGGCGATGGCGCCGGGCACGGCGCGGCCATGCGCCTCGAGCCAGAAAATCCCGGCGTCGCCGATGAGAATGGGAATCAGCGACAGCGACAGGATGCGCAGCACCGGCGTGGCGCCATCGGCCAATCCGCCGGCCAGCCCGATATGGTGCATGACCGGGCCGCCGACGAAGAACAGCAGCGCCGCCGCCGCAACGCTGACCCATAGTGCATAGGCCAGCCCTCGCCGCAGGATGGCGCCGGTATCGCCGGCGCGGCCATCACCAATGGCTTGCGAGGTCATCACCTGGATGCCTGACAACAGGCCGATCGAAGTGGTCAGCACGACGGCCGTGGGGGCCCAGCCGAGCGCCTGGAACCCCAGTTCCGTGGCCGAATGGCGGCCGACGACGATGGCATCGACCAGCCCCATCGCCATGATGCCGAGGCGCGACAGCACCACAGGCCCGGCCAGCCGCAGCAGCGGACCATAGCCGGGGGGATCAATGACGGGGAATTCAGCGATGGAAAGGGGATCGGCCCGTGGCATACGGAGGCCTCCAGAAAATTGCTGGAATATGTGGATTCGCCGCCGCCCGCAGCGCGCTTTAATCGAAGCAGGGCGGCGGCGCAACTGACCCGTGGTAAAAGCACAGGCCCTATATACGCCGCAACAGGCGCTCCACGGCTTCATGCGCGGCTGGTTCGCCGACGTCCGACTTGGCTTCGTCTTCGAGCGCCTTGCGGATCGCTTCGACTTCACGGTCGGTGAGATGCTCGATGCCGATGAATTGGTTCCGCGCCGAATCGACACTGCGGATCAGTTCGTCGAGCTTGGCCTGGATGGCGGCGGCGTCGCGGTTCTGGCTGTTCTGGATGAGGAAGACGATGAGGAAGGTGACAATGGTTGTCGTGGTGTTTACGATAAGTTGCCAAGTGTCGGAATAGTGGAAGATTGGCCCGGTGGCGGCCCAGGCGACGATCATTGAAGTTGCCAGGATGAACGCCACCGGCTGGCCCACGAAGCCGGCGATGGCGTTGGCAATGCGGGTGAAAATGCGGTCCATGGCAATGGTCCTTGCGCTTATCCGGCAGACAAGAAAATCTGCGCGCTGCCGCGCTTGCCGATGCCGGCGTGCCTGTCTAGGTGACGGGCACGTCAACCAGAGGTTTTGTCATGTCGAACTCGCTGTTTCGTCCGTTCACGCTCAAGAACCTGACGATCCCCAACCGCATCGTCATGGCACCGATGACGCGCAGCTTTTCGCCGGGCGGGATTCCGGGGGATAATGTTGCCGAATATTATCGCCGGCGGGCCGAGGGCGGTGTCGGGCTGATCGTCACCGAAGGCACGGGGATCGACCGCACCGGTTCGGTCAATGACTCGGCGGTGCCGAACTTCTTTGGCGCGGCGTTGCCCGGTTGGGGCAAGGTCGTGGTGGAAACCCATGCAGGGCACGGGCTGATCGCACCGCAGCTATGGCATGTCGGCGCCGCGATCAACCATGCGAGGAAGGAGCCGCTGGAGCAGGAATCGCCATCGGGACTGTTCAAGCCCGGCAAGCCGCACGGCAAGGCGATGACCGATACCGACGTTGCCGATGCAATCGCAGCGTTCGCGCGGGCGGCGGGGGATGCCAAGCGGCTGGGCTTCGACGCGGTTGAGCTGCACGGCGCCCATGGCTATCTGATCGACCAGTTTTTCTGGACCGGCACCAACGAACGCCGCGACCGTTACAACGGCCCAAGCATTGCCGAACGCGGGCACTTTGCTGCTGACATTCTGAAGG
>JAYUUE010000195.1:0-12425 GCA_043754785.1 Polymorphobacter sp.
AAGCTGGTTTTCGGTTTAATCCGGGGTGAATGCTCCTGCCGGACCGGGGAAGACCACGGGGCTGGCGCTGCCATCCGCGCTCAAGGCCGAGACGCCAAAGAACCACGTGTCGATATCGATGCCTTTCAGCACCAGTGACGTCGCGTCGGCGGCAGCGTCGCGGTGGTTGGCCCAAGCGGTGGCGATGGTCGGGCGCCACCAGATGCGATAGCCGGTGGCGCCGGGGACAGGTTTCCATTTGATTGTCGTGTCGGGGGACACCTGGCCTTCGATGGCGACACCGGTGGGAGTGCCGGGGGCAGATGCCAGCGCTGCGAGGGCCTTGATGTTGAGCCCGGTGACCTTGGCCAGATAAGGGAAATCGACGCCGGTGATCAGGTCGCCGTATGCCCGGCCGTTTTCGGTGCGGATATTCTGGTGCTGGCGGTCGTAATGTTCCTGGCGCTCGGTAATGCGGACGGCGGGAAAGCCGGCCTCCAGCATCGGCACCTGGTCACCGCCGCGGCCGAAGCGATCGGTTCGATAGACTTGTTCGATGGCTAGTCCTGCTTCCGGCAGGGCCGCGATATAGCGCGACAGGTTGCGTGCCGGGCTGTCGACCTCGCCGCCATTGTAGCGGCGCTTGCTCGACTGTTCGGGGGTTTCGGTGGCCTTGGTGCCTTCGGAAAACACCCGCACTGTCTTGTCGTCGCGGGCGCCGCCGATGCCGCGTGAGTTGCCGATAATGTCGTTGTTGAGCACCGCCTCGACCTTCCAGCCTTTCGCCTTGGCGGTTTCGGCGAGCAGCTTGCCGCCGAACAGGCCCTGTTCCTCGCCGGACAGCACGGCGTAGACGATGGTGGCGGGGAATTTCTGTTTCGACAGGATCCGCGCGGCTTCGAGCACAGCAGCGGTGCCCGAGCCATCGTCATTGGCTCCGGGCGCATCGCCCTTGGCATCGAGCGGGTCGGAGTTGCGGCTGTCGATATGCGCCGACATGATGACGACGCGGTTCGGGTCGCCGGTGCCCGGCTGGATGGCGAGGATGTCGACGATCTTTGCCGGCACTGGGATGCGCGCACCGCTGGCCATGAATGATGGCCGTTCGATGGTCAGGCAGTCTCCGCAGTCCTTCGAGATCGCCGCGAACCTGTTGGCGGCCCATTTGCGCGCCGCGCCGATGCCGCGTGTTTCGGACACGGTGTCGGACAGCGTGTGGCGGGTGCCGAAGCCGACCAAGTTTGTGATGGTATTTTTCAACTCGGCCTCGGAGACCGGTGCAGGCGCCGCTGCGGTCGTGGCGAGCAGCGCGGCGATCAACAGGGTGGTTCGCATCAAATGAGTCCTCATGGGCGTTTGAACAGCCCGCGCACGGGTGACGAGCGCAGATACTGGCTGGGTGGGGTGATCTGCGCGCCGAGCGCGGCGGCTGCGTGCCAGGGCCAATGCGGGTTGAACAGCATCGCGCGAGCCAGCCCGACCATGTCGGCGTCGCGATCGGTGATGACGGCTTCGGCTTGGGCAGGTTCGGTGATGAGGCCGACGGCGATGACCGGCATGGTGACGGCGGCCTTGACGGCACGCGCCAGCGCCAGCTGAAAGCCGGGGCCGACGGGGATTTGCTGCAACGGTGAGGTGCCGGCGCTGGAGACGTGGATGGCGTCGCAGCCGCGGGCTTCCAGCGCCTGTGCGAAAGCGATGGTGTCGTCGATGGCCCAGCCGCCCTCTACCCAATCGGTTCCTGAGACACGCACCGTGACCGGGATGGTGACGGCGGCGTGGATGGCGTCGAAGACTTCGAGCGGGAAGCGCATGCGGTTGGCGAGCGAACCGCCGTAATCGTCGCTGCGCCGGTTGCTGAGTGGCGACAGGAATTGGTGGAGCAGATAGCCGTGTGCCGCATGGATTTCGATGGCGTCGAAGCCGAGGCGCTGCGACCGGACGGCGGCGGCAGCGAAGGCGTCGCGGATGCGGCCCAGCCCGGCGGTGTCCAGCGCCAGTGGCGGTGCTTCAATATCGGCATATGGCACAGCTGAGGGCGCCAAGGTCTGCCAGCCGGTAGCGGAATCGGGCGCCAGCTGGCCGCTGCCCTCCCAAGGCACTGGGGTCGAGGCCTTGCGGCCGGCGTGGGCGAGCTGGATGGCAAGCGGCATTTTCGAATTGGCGCGGATACCCGCCAGAACGCGCGCCATGGCGGCTTCGGTGCGATCATCCCACAGCCCGGCGTCGGCGGGGCTGATGCGGCCTTCCGGCGTGACGGCGGTCGCTTCGATTATCAGCAGCCCGGCGGCGGACAGCGCCAGCGAACCGAGGTGGATGAGGTGCCAGTCGGTCAGCGCGCCATCGACGGCCGAATATTGGCACATCGGCGCGATGACGATACGGTTGGCCAATGTAAGGCTGCCAATCTGCACCGGCGAGAACAGCAACGACATTCAGCCAAGCCCTGTGAGTGTGTCGACGGTGAGGATTTGCGGTAGCTCGCGGTCTTTGCCGTCGGCGCCGTAGAACACATAGACCGGCACGCCGGCGCGGCCGCGTTCGGCCAGCCATTTCGAGATTGCCGCGTCGCCGCGTGTCCAGTCGCCTTCGAGCACGGTGATGCTCTTGGCTTTGAACGCCTTAGCGACGGCGGCGTCGGCCATGGCGCCCTTTTCGTTGACCTTGCAAGTCAGGCACCAGTCGGCGGTCATGTAGAGGAATACCGGCTTGCCGGCGGCGCGAAGCGCGGCGAGGCGAGCGGGGGCATAGGGCTCCGCGGCCAGACCGGCAGGCGCCGAGGTGGTGGCCTGCGCGGCAGGTTCGGCGATGGGCAGCAGCATGATCGCGGCGACGCCGGCGGCGATGGCGGCACCGGCGGGGAGCCAGCCGTTACTGCCACCGTGCTGACGACTGCCGAGCCACCAGAGGAACAGCCCGGTGATGACGGCGCCGGCAAGGCCCGCTGTCATGCCGGGGACACCAGCCTGGCGCCCCAGCACCCAAGCCAGGGCAAGGGCGGTGAGGAACATCGGGACGGACAATATGGCGCGCAGGCGGTTCATCCAGGCGCCGGGCCTCGGCAGGCGGCGGCGCAGCGCGGGAATGAAGCCGATGGCGAGGAAGGGCAGCGCCAAGCCTAGCCCCAGGCCGGCGAAGACCGCGATGGCCTCGACCGGCGGCAGGATGAGTGCGGCGCCAAGGGCGCCCGCCATGAACGGCCCGGTACACGGCGTGGCGACGAATGCCGCAAGCGCGCCGGTGGCGAAACTGCCTAGGGCGCCGCCCTTGCGGATGGTGTCGTCACCCAGCGACCCGGTTGACAGGGTGATCTCGAAAACCCCGGCAAGGTTGAGGGCGATGGCGGTGACGAGCAGCAGCAGGAAGGTGATGACGCGCGGGTCCTGAAGCTGGAATGCCCAGCCGACCTGCGACCCGGCGGCGCGCAGCAGCAGCACGAGACCGCCGAGCGCGGCACAGACGAGGATGACGCCGGCGGCATAGGCCAGCGCATCGCGGCGCGCGCTGCCGGCATCGACATTGGCCTTGCTGAGGCTGAGTGCCTTCAGGCTGAGGATCGGAAAGACGCACGGCATGATGTTGAGAATGATGCCGCCGACGATGGCGGCGAGCAGGATCGGGAGAAGGGCGGGCGCGGCGGTTTCGACCCCAAGCGATTTCCCCTGTGGCTTGCCGAGCGGCAGGACGGCGCCGGGGACGGCGCCGGGGTTAGCGGTGATGGCGAAGCCGAGCGGGTGATCGATGTCGGACTGGACGACGCGCAGCACGCCGGTGACGGGGCCGGTGGGCTGTGGTTTGGTAGAATTGGTTTCAATGCGCACCGCGTCGCCGGCGACGCTGACCTTTTGCGGCGCGGCGAAGTCGATAACGCCGTCCTTGTCCGGAAAGAAATAGGCGGCGGTAACCTTGTCGGGGCTGCCGAACGGCACGGCGAGGACGAAAGTGGTGCCTTGCACCTTCCACGTCGCAGCCCATTGGACAGGCTTTGGAATGGCAGCGCGGGCGGCAGCGATGCGATAGCTCATGTCCGGATCGGCCTCGCCGGTGCCGATGGTCAGCGGCAGGGTGATGGTGGCGCTTTCCGGTACGCATTGTTCGAGGCTGCACACCAGCCAGTCGACCTTGGCGGTGACGGCAAAGGCAGTGCCCTTCTTAAGGTCGGCGGGCGGGGTAACGCTAGTAAGCAGCACATTGGTGTGCGGATAGACATAGTTCATCAGGCCGGAAACGATGAGCGTTTCGGGGAGCGGATAGGCGAGCGGGCCGGGCTGTTGGATGCCGGCGGGGAGGGTCCATACGACTCGCGTGGCGGCGCCGGCGTCACCGGGGTTCGACCAATAGGTGTGCCAGCCGGGTTTGGGGGTCAGCACCAACCCGATGGTGAGCGCCTGGCCGGGCGCCGGCGTTCTGCTTTCGGCGATGATCTCGATGCGGGTGTTGGGCTGCTGCGAGAGGGTCTGCGCGGCCGCAGGGGCGGTTATCAGGGCGAGGAGCAGCAACAGGGGGCGAATCATGCCGGGGTTATGCCTGCGATGCGGGGTGGGGGAAAGCGGGAGGCGTGTGTCACCACAAGGGCGTGACAAACAGCCGGGTGTCGGAGAGCGGCACCAGGTTTTTCAGGATAACGCGCGGCCCCTTGAGATCGATGAGGCCATCGTCGGTGCGGATGTGGCTGACCCGCGCGTGGTGCCACCGAAGCCAGCGCGGCAGCGGCGCTACCCAGGAGTCCGAAGCTAGTTCGTGAACGAAGCGACGCCGCTGCAATTCGGCGATCACCCCGGCGTGTTGCGCCGCGGTGATCCGCACCACCGCGGGCGCCCCGATGATCGATGCGCCCACGCCGCCGCCCCACCCGGCGATGGTGCCGATGAGCGCGAATCCAGGATTGAAATGGTACAGCGTCAGGTAAAAGATTGGGACAAGGACCAGGATAAACACGGCCTGGTCGCGCCCGTAGATCGGGAAGAGCAAGTTTCGGATTAGGGAGTGCTCGAGACGGATGATCGGCATGAGGCTGGTTGCGGCGGTTTGAGTTGGTAGGGCAACCCGAATACCCGACCTTCCCGCTATTCCTTCACTTTGCGCGCGTGGTGGAGAGAGCAGAGAGGCAAAAAAAAGGGCGTGGGCAAAGCCCACGCCGTCAGACTGGTTCGGTCCGGGAATCGGACCGCCCCGCCGGCCGAAGCGCAGCGAGTCTGCGCCGAACAAGCGTTCGGCGCAGCCGCTTAACGCTTTGAAAACTGGAAGCTCTTGCGGGCCTTCGCCTTGCCGTACTTCTTGCGCTCCACGACGCGCGGATCGCGGGTCAGGAAGCCGGCCTGTTTGACCGTGGTGCGCAGCGTGGGTTCGTAGCGGGTCAGCGCCACCGAAATGCCATGCTTCACAGCGCCGGCCTGGCCCGAAAGTCCGCCGCCGACGACCGTGCACATGACGTCGAACTGGTCACGGCGATCGGTGACGTCGAACGGCTGGTTGATGACCAGGCGCAGCGTCGGGCGGGCAAAATACACAGTCTGGTCGCGACCGTTGACGATGATCTTGCCGGTGCCGGGCTTCAGCCAGACGCGGGCGATGGCGTTCTTGCGCTTGCCGGTGGCATAGGCCCGACCCTGCGCGTCGATTTCCTGCGGGCGCAGCGGCGCCGGCGGGCCACCGCCGCCGGTGTGGATCGGACGCTCGACGGCTTCGCGGCCCCCACCTTGGTTGTAGGAGCCATCCTGCATACCGCCGAGGTCGGACAGCGACTGACGTGAATCGGACATTATGCGGCAGCCTTTGCAGTCGTAAGAGTCGAGTTCTTGCGGTTCATCGCGGCAACGTCGACGATTTCAGGGTTCTGGGCAGTGTGCGGATGCTCGGTGCCCTTGAAAACGCGCAGGTTGCGCATCTGCTGGCGACCCAGCGGCCCGCGGGGGACCATGCGCTCGACAGCCTTGACGAGAACGCGCTCCGGGAAACGGCCCTCGAGGATTTTCGCCGGCGAGGTTTCCTTGATGCCGCCCGGGTGGCCGGTGTGGCGATAATAAATCTTGTCAGTCGCCTTCTTGCCGGTGAAACGCACCTTTTCGGCGTTGATGACAATGATGTTGTCACCGCAATCGACGTGCGGCGTGAAGCTGGGCTTGTGCTTGCCGCGCAGGCGGTTGGCGATGATGCTGGCGAGGCGGCCGACAACCAGGCCCTCGGCGTCAATAATCAGCCATTTCTTCTCGACCTCGGCGGGCTTGATCGAGGCGGTCGTACGGGTGAGCATGGGCAAATATCCGGCAAGAAAACAAAGCGGCCGGGGTGGTGCCCCGACCGGATGGCGGGCGTATCGCGGAAAGCCGGGTTTGCGTCAAGCTTTTCCGGGGTTTCTGGGTACGGTATCGAGATACCTTATCGTACTTTCTGCGGTGAGATAGGCGGCGACCCAATCGCGCAGGCGGGGTACGGCATTGGCATCGGCGACGAAATCCGCCGCCGGCATCAGCGCCCAATCCTGGCCCTCGTCGCCGAATTGCACGGCGGCGACCTCTGCCTCGGTCAGATAGGCGGCAAAGAAGTGCGAGACGGTGATGCGATCCCCCAGCAGATAGCTGCGATGATAATGCAGGCGTTCGGCAGGCAAGGTGATGCCGAATTCCTCGGCGAGTTCGCGCAGCACGCATTGCGCCGGGGTTTCATCGGCTTCGCGGCCACCGCCGGGGAGGTCGATCATGCCGGGAAAGGGGATGCCGGGCTTGTCGTCGCGGGCATAGGCGAGGAGGGCGTCGCCGTGCATCGCTGCGAGTTTGGCCCCGCCGAAGGCAGCATCGTCCCCACCGGTCATTCGGTCGCATGCGCCTGCAAATGGCCGAGCGCCGTCGTTTCGAGTGCCTTGGCGTGCGTGGCCGACACCACGACATCGGGGGCGAAGCCAGCGATCCGCGCTTCCTCCCACCGGGTTGCGCAGAGGCACCAGCGGTCGCCGGGGACAAGGCCGGGAAAGCCATATTCGGGGCGCGGCGTGGACAGGTCATTGCCTTGTGCCGCGCTGAAGGCGAGAAACTCGGCGGTAACCTTGGCACAGACGACGTGGCGGCCCTGGTCGTTGGCGTCGGTATTGCAACAGCCATCGCGGTGCCAGCCGGTCATCGGCGCAGTCGAGCAGACGGCAAGCGGCTCGCCAAGAACGTTGAGCGCAGCATTGAGGCCGGTCATGACCGTCGCCCCTGAACCGCCCAATGCGCCGCCCAGACGGTCGCCGCCACCAACAGCGCGCCGGTCGCCTGGTGCGCGACGCCGAGCGGGATAGCGACGCCGCTGAGGACGGTGGCAACGCCGAGTGTGAATTGCGCCGCTACGGCGCTGCCCAGCGCCAGCGCGCGGACGCCCGCGCCGGCGCGCCACAGGCGAATGGCGATGAGCAGCGCGGTGGCCGCGACGACATAGGCCAGCGAACGATGGAGGAAGTGGACGGTGACCGGGTTATCGATCAGGTCTCGGATTCTCGTGACCAGTTCCTGCGGCACCAGCCGCCCGAACATCAGCGGCCAGGTGTCGGAGGCATGGCCGGCACGCATCCCCGCGACAAAGGCGCCCCAGATGATCTGTACGGTGAGGAGGACGGCAAACGGCACGACCCAGCGGTGCGGGCGAGCAGTTGCGGGGGCATTGGTGCGGCGCAGGTCCAGCGCAGTCCAGATACAGCCGGCCATGATGGTCAGCGCCGTCACCAGATGCACGGCGAGGCGTTCATGCGCGACTTCGGTGCGACCGACGAGGCCCGACGACACCATCCACCAGCCGATGGTACCCTGGAGCGCGCCGAGCATCAGCAGCGCGAGCAGCCGCGGCCTGTAGCCCTCGGGGATTGCGCCGCGGACCCAGAACCACAGCAGCGGCAAAGCGAAGGCCAAGCCGATGAGCCGGCCGAGCAGACGGTGGACATATTCCCAGAAGAAAATCTCCTTGAACGCGGTGGTGGTCATGCCGTTGTTCATCAGCTGGTATTGCGAGGATTGCTGATAGGCCTCGAACTGGGTCGCCCAGGCGGCGTCGGTCATCGGCGGCAGGGTGCCGGAAACAACGTCCCAATGGGTGATGGAAAGCCCGGATTCGGTGAGGCGGGTGATGCCGCCGACGACGACCATGGCAAATACCATGAGCGCGACGCCGAACAGCCAGGCGGCGATGGCGCGCGGGCGGGTGCGGGTGCGCGGGGCGGGGGTGAACGAGGCAGCGAGGGAGGCCATGGGGAGGCCTTTGCCACGGTGCGACGGCGCGGCCAAGGGCGCGATAGTCGCGGGTGAGGGCGCTTGGCATTCAGCCGGGAGCTATCTAGTCTGCTCGGCGGCAGCGGGGAACGATCGCGCTGCCGGGGGCAACATATGAGCGGCGCGGCGGAACAGGCGCGAGGTGAGGCGAATGGCAAGCCACTGCCGGGCCCACCAACCCGGTCGACATGGCGATGACGAGCGGCGCGGCCGACCCCACAGCGCAGGGCATCTGCCGAACTGGCGACAGCCGCGCCGGGCGCGGGCAATCGCTGCCTCGCGGCGGGCCCCAGCGTCGCCTTCCAATCCGGTGTGAGGCGGATCGGCGCGGTATTCGCTTGCTCTGTTAGATGAGATAATATATCGCCAGTCTCATGTCTCAGCGTTTCAGTACCCTGCTCGACAAGTCAGCGATGACCTTGTCGGGGCTGTGCATCGTGCATTGCCTCGGCGGCGCGCTGCTGGCGACGTTCGTCGCCGCGTCGAGCGGCTGGCTGGGGCATTACGTACATCTGGTCGGGTTGGCGCTGGCGTTGCCGCTGGCCGGTTTTGCGCTTTGGCGCGGGGTCCAGGCGCATGGCCAGATGGGGGTCGCCGTACTGGGAGCGCTCGGCATCATGCTGATGGCGGTGTCAGTGTTTGCGGTGCATGGCGGGGTTTTCGAAATCGCGCTTTCGGTCCTCGGCGTTTCGATGCTCGCCGGCGCGCATCTGTGGAACATGCGCGCCGCAAAAGGCGATGCGGGTTGCAGCAAGGCGCCATAACGCCGATATTGCCAGCATGGCGACCCAACATGATCATCAGCACAATGACCGCACTGGCGCTGCCTTGGCCAGCGCCGCTGAACGCGCCCTCGTCGGTGCTGGTGAACAGTGGACTGTCATGCGCGCTGCGGTATTTTCGGCGCTGACTTCGTTCGACAAACCGGCGAGTGCCTATGACGTGACCGATGCTGTCAGCACCGCGCAGGGGCGCCGGGTGGCGGCGAACAGCGTCTATCGTATCCTCGATCTGTTCGTCGCAAACAATGTCGCGATGCGCGTGGAAAGCGCCAATGCCTATCTCGCCAACGCCCACCCCGATTGCTTGCACGATTGTATTTTCCTGGTGTGCGACGTCTGCGGCAGGGCGACGCATGTCGATGACGACAAGCTTTCGCAAGCCATCCGCGCGGCGGCGCGCGCCACGGGGTTTCGGCCCGAGAAGCCGGTGATCGAAGTTCGCGGGCGGTGTAGCGCGTGCACGTAGCGCGGGGCGGTGAGTGCGTCTAAGCGGCTCCCGCATTTCATCGACAGCCGGCTCCCGACGCGCTAAAGCTGTCACATCGTATTCATAAATCCGGCGGACCTTGGTGACACAAAAACCCCACACGCCGCTTCTCGACACGGTCAATATTCCGGCCGACATGAAGCGGTTGAGCCACACCGAATTGCGCCAGCTTGCCGACGAATTGCGGACAGAAATGATCGATGTCGTGTCGACCACCGGTGGCCATCTTGGCGCCGGGCTTGGCGTTATCGAGCTTACGGTCGCGCTGCATTATGTGTTCAACACGCCCGAGGATCGGCTGATTTGGGACGTTGGCCACCAGGCCTATCCGCACAAGATACTGACCGGACGGCGTGACCGCATCCGAACGCTGCGCCAGGGCGGCGGCCTCAGTGGTTTCACCAAGCGCACCGAGAGCGAATATGATCCGTTCGGCGCGGCGCATTCGTCGACGTCGATTTCGGCGGCGATCGGTTTTGCGGTCGCCAACAAGCTGAAAGGTCAGCCAGGCAAGGCGATTGCGGTGATCGGCGATGGCTCGATGTCGGCGGGCATGGCCTATGAGGCGATGAACAACGCCGCCCAGGCCGGTAATCGGCTGGTGGTCATCCTCAACGACAATGACATGAGCATTGCGCCGCCAGTGGGGGCGCTGTCGGCCTATCTGTCGCGGCTCTTTTCGAGCCGCCAGTTTCTCGAACTGCGCGAGGCGATGAAGCAGATAAGTCGCAAGGTGCTCCCGACACCGCTGAAAAAGGCAGCGGCGCAGGCCGATGAATATGCCCGCGGCTTGATGCAGGGCGGCGGCACGTTGTTCGAGGAGCTGGGCTTTTATTACGTTGGGCCGATCGACGGGCATAATCTGGAGCATCTGTTGCCGGTACTGGAAAATGTCCGCGACGCGGCCGAAGGCCCGATGCTGATCCATGTCGTGACGCAAAAGGGCAAGGGCTATGCCCCGGCGGAAGCTGCGGCGGACAAATATCACGGCGTGCAGAAGTTCGATGTGGTTTCCGGCACGCAGGTCAAGTCGACACCCAAGGCGCCGCAGTATCAGAATGTGTTCGGCGACGCGCTGATCGCCGAGGCGCAGCGTGACCACAGCATCGTGGCGATCACGGCCGCCATGCCTTCCGGCACCGGAGTGGATCGATTCGCCAAGGCGTTCCCGGAGCGGAGTTTCGACGTCGGCATTGCCGAACAGCACGCGGTGACATTTGCCGCCGGGCTGGCGGCGCAGGGGATGCGGCCATTCTGCGCGATTTATTCGACATTCCTGCAACGCGCCTATGACCAGGTCGTGCATGATGTCGCCATCCAGAACCTGCCCGTGCGGTTCGGCATCGATCGTGCCGGTCTGGTCGGCGCCGATGGCTGCACCCATGCCGGGGCGTTTGACGTGGCGTATCTGGCGACGCTGCCGAACTTCGTGGTGATGGCCGCAGCGGACGAGAATGAGCTGACCAACATGGTGCACACGATGGCGTTGCATGATAGCGGCCCGATCGCGGTGCGGTACCCGCGCGGCGAGGGTACGGGCGTCGCCATCCAGGCCGTGCCGACGCGGCTGGAGATCGGCCGGGGGCGGGTGGTGCAGGAAGGCAAGACCGTGGCGCTGCTGTCGCTCGGCACGCGGCTCGGCGATGCGCTGAAAGCGGCGGCGGAATTGGAAAGCAAGGGGCTTTCCACCACCGTTGCCGACATGCGCTTTGCCAAGCCACTCGACCACGACCTGATCCGCAAGCTGGCGACGACGCACGAAGTGCTGGTGACCATCGAGGAAGGCGCCGCCGGGGGTTTCGGCGCGCATGTGCTGACGTGGCTTTCCGATGAGGGGCTGAACGATGCGGGGCTGAAGGTGCGGACGCTGCGGCTGCCGGACATTTTCCAGGATCATGATGCGCCGGCGAAGCAATATGCCGAAGCCGGGCTGGATGCGCCGGCGATTGTGGCGGCAGTGCTGGAGGCGTTGCGGCATAACAGCGTGGGGATGGTTGAGGGGGCGCGGGCTTGAGTTTTCTTTTTTCGCTATCAAAGTTGAAGGATAGGCATGCCTGAGACTTTCGTGGTCTGGTCTGCAGATTACGGAATTGTTGGGGTGCAATAATGAAAATTTTTATTAGTTGGAGCGGAGACCGAAGCCAAAAATTAGCCGAGGCGTTAAGAGAATGGCTACCACTTGTTTTGCCCTATGCGACACCTTGGGTGTCAAAATCCGATATTCAAGCTGGAGAGCGCTGGAGCATATCTGTAGCGAATGAACTTCAAGAAAGTAATTTTGGTATAACTTGCGTAAATAAAGATAATATGAACGCGCCGTGGATTTTGTTTGAAGCTGGGGCGATTGCAAAATCAATGCAAGATGGCAGAGTAATACCGCTGTTACTAGATTTGGACTTTTAAGATATACCAGGACCTTTACCACAGTTTCAAGCAAAAAGGCAGAGTTAGAAGGCATTCGACAGTTAGTTTTTGATTTGAATAAAGCTGCTCCGACAGCAGGGCCGGAAGATAGGCTGACACAGCGCTTCGACCCCATGTATGCTGTATTGCAAGCTAGAATTGAGAGCATCCCGTCAACAGGAGCTCAGAAACAAGTCCGCGCGCAGGGAGAGGTGCTGGAAGAACTGGTGTCAAGCGTCAGAAGTTTTGAAGTTAGATTTCGTGATGTAATGGATGACGAGCCAATCTATCGACGACGTTCAAGACGTCGAATTCATCCTGGAATGATCATGGATATGACGCAAGATTCCATTGAGCCATGTTTTGAGGTTTGAAAACACGAGATGAACGATGGGCAGGAATTGTTCGGACACATCCGGATCGCCGCACTGGGCGATGGGGCGATGGTCGTAGCCGCTGCCTCGCAACCCGGCATAGCCGCTCCAGTCATCGGTGACGACCAGCGTCCCCGGCGCGACCGCGCTCTTTACGAAGCCG
>JAYUUE010000196.1:0-12370 GCA_043754785.1 Polymorphobacter sp.
GCACTGCTTCATTGACTCCCATGCTGTAAAGCTGGCTGGCATGATCGGCATCGCGGGCGCGGACGACGACGCTCAGGTCCGGATTATGCTCACGGATAAGCCGTACCAGCGTGCCAAGACTTTGGGCGGCATCGATCGTGAGGACGACCGCCCGCGCGGTTTCGAGGTGCAGCTGGTGGAGCAGTTCCGGCCGGCACGCATCGCCGTATACCACGGGTTTGCCGGCCAGCCGCAAGCGCGCCACCTCGTCAGGGTCGCTGTCTACCGCCAGATAGGGTTGCTTATGCGCATCGAGCATTGCCGCCACCAACTGTCCGACGCGGCCGAAACCGATGATAACAGTGCGGCCCGGGATGGCGATTTCAGCCTGCGCTTCGGTTGTCATACTGTGGCCGAAATTGGCTTCAAGTCGTTGACCCATAATGCCGAGCAGCGGCGCAATCGCCAGAGACAGCCCGGTGACGAGCAACGCGGTTTCGGCCGCCGTGCCACTGGTCAGGCCGATCGCCGATGCCGTGCCCAGCAGAATTAGGCTCGTTTCTGATGGGGAAGCGAGCAGCGCTGCAACATGCGCCGAAACACCAGTGCTGCGGCCGGAGCGGCGCAGCACGGCCAAGATCGTCAGACCCTTGACGAGGCAGACGGCGATGACGCCGCCAATGATCAGCACCGGGTCGGCGACGACTGCGCCCAGATCGAGTTGCATCCCGACCCAGATCAGGAATACCCCGAGGAGCAGCCCCTGGAACGGCGCGATGGCGGCCTGGATCTGGCGGCGATAATCAGTTTCTGCGAGCATGGCGCCGGCAATGAGTGCGCCGATGGCCGGAGATATCCCGACACTGGCCGCAACCGCCGCACTGCTGATGAGAACAACGAGAGAAGCGGCGAGGAACAGCTCAGACCTGCGGGTGCGTGCGGCCTAGAGGAACAATGTCGGCACCACTAGCAGCCTGTCGGACTCGGGGTCAGTTTGGCAATAATATGGCGCAGATTGAGATCAAATAGTAGTTATATTACATTACAAGTCCTTTTTCTGATAGAGTATTCCAATTCATTCTTTATTTGTTCCTAAGTCAGACAGGCTCCTAGCTTGCCGGCCAGGATGATGCCACCGATGGCGAGCAGGCCCATCGCAAGCGCCGGGAAAAAGCCGCCGCGAGCGCTGCCGGCGGTGAGCAGCAGCAGTATGGGGGCAATGGCAATATCCTGCGCCAGCAGGATGCCAAAGGCAGTACGGCCAGCCTGCGTCCCAATGCGACCGCTGGCGCTCAACATTTGCAGGCCGACGGCGGTAGACGACATGGTCAGCGCGATGGCGATGACGAAAGTGACGGTGAAATCGAGCCGCAAAATCAGCATCGCCAGGGTGAGCGCGAGGGCGCAGGCGATGATCTGCGCGGCGCCGATTCCGAAGATCAGCGTTCGCATGGTGCGTAGCCGTTCGACCGATAATTCGAGACCAAGTGCAAACAACAGCAGGGCTATGCCGATTTCAGCTGGAGCAGCCAGCACCTCCGAATGCGATATTGTAAGCGCACCTAGAAACGGAAACTGCCCAACCAGCGCGCCAACGCCGAAAGGCCCCACGGCAATGCCGACCAGAATGAAGCCGACGACCGGTGAAATTCGCAGCGCAGCAAAGGCCGGGATGACCAGCCCTGCAGCGCCGAGAACAATAACGATGTCCTTGAACGCAGAGGATTCAATGGGCAGGGACATGGGCGCAGACTGGCAGGAAAAACCGCCAACGCCACCCTATTAACGCGCCTGTTGCAGCGTCACCCCGCCGAAATGGCCATGTCGAGGTTGGAGCGAATCGCCTCGAAAAATTTCTCCGTGGTCATCCAGATTTGGTCGGGACCGATGAGCAGTGCCAGATCCTTGGTCATTGCACCCTTTTCGACGGTTTCGATGCAAACACGCTCCAACGTTTCGGCGAATTCCGTCACCTTCGGCGTGCCGTCAAGCTTGCCACGATGCTTAAGACCACCGGTCCAAGCGAAGATGGAGGCGATCGGGTTGGTGCTGGTCGGCTTGCCTTCCTGATGCATGCGATAGTGGCGCGTCACAGTCCCATGCGCCGCTTCGGCTTCCACAGTGTTGCCGTCAGGCGTCATAAGGATCGATGTCATCAAACCCAGCGAGCCAAAGCCTTGCGCAACCATGTCGGACTGGACATCGCCATCATAATTCTTGCACGCCCAGACGAACTTGCCCGACCATTTCAGCGCGCTGGCAACGAGGTCGTCGATCAGGCGATGTTCGTAAACGATACCGGACTTGCGATACTGGGCCTTGAAATCATTGACATAGACTTCCTCAAACAAATCCTTGAAGCGGCCGTCATAGGCCTTGAGGATGGTGTTCTTCGTCGACAGATAAACCGGCCATTGGCGGGCGAGTCCATAGTTGAGGCAGGCCTTGGCGAAATCGCGGATCGAATCATCAAGGTTGTACATGCCCATCGCAACACCGGAGGATGGATAATCGAAGACTTCATGCTCGATGGTTTCCTCGCCATCCTGGCTGACCCATTTCATTATCAACTTGCCAGGGCCGGGGACGAGAAAATCGGTGGCTCGATACTGGTCGCCAAAGGCGTGGCGGCCGATGACGATGGGGTCGGTCCAGCCAGGGATGAGGCGCGGAACCGACTTGATGACGATCGGTTCACGAAAGACGACGCCGCCTAGGATGTTGCGGATGGTGCCGTTCGGCGATTTCCACATGCGCTTTAGGCCGAATTCCTTCACCCGGGCTTCGTCTGGGGTAATTGTCGCGCATTTCACGCCGACGCCGAATTCGCGGATGGCATTTGCTGCTTGCACGGTGATCTTGTCGTCGGTGTCATCGCGGCTCTCGATGCCTAGATCGAAATAACGCAGGTCGATGTCGAGGTAAGGCAGGATCAGCTGCTCGCGGATCCACTGCCAGATAATACGCGTCATTTCGTCACCATCGAGCTCGACGACGGGATTTTCGACCTTGATCTTTGCCATCATTTCCTCGGGGCTGACGTCGCTGTGGACCTGCGGCTATCGTCTAGGGCGCGTCAGGGCAGGGGGTCAAGAATGACGATTGCCCGGCGCGTGATTTGCTTTGGGCAGATGCGCTGCGAGCGCTGCAAGATCGGGCAGGCAGACTGCCAGCCGGTCCAGATGCGGCGGCGCGAACCCCGCGTCTGCCAGATGGCGCAGTAATGCCAGCAACGGATCCCAATAGGCGTTGGCGCCGATCAGCCAGATTGGCTTGTCGTGAATGCCAAGCTCGCGCCACGTCATCGATTCGAACAGTTCATCGAGCGTGCCGATGCTGCCGGGGATGGCGAGGATGGCATCGGCCTTCTGGTGCATCAGCGCTTTGCGCGTGTGCAGCGTCTCGGTGACGTACATCTCGGTCAGGCCAGCCTGTGCGATTTCGGCGGTCATCAAGCTGCGCGGGATGACGCCGATGACGTGGCCGCCCGCTTCGAGCGCCGCGCGCGCCATGATGCCCATCAGGCCAACGCCGCCGCCGCCATAGACCAGCGTGACGCAGCGTTCTGCGAGCAGCGTGCCGAGCGCCATTGCGAGCGCCGCATGCGCTCGATCATGCCCGGTGCGCGAGCCGCAGAAGACGAGGAGCGAGGTTATCATCAATCGGCCTATGCCGTGTCGTTGACGCCGCGTCATCCGCAACGTTTGCGCGCGGTGTTGCAGCCGGCTAAAGCCCCTTCATGACCAATGAATTACCAACCGCGTTCGAAACTGTTCCTGAACGCCCGTTGGCGATCCTTCGCGGCGAATCGGCGCGCTACAAAATGCCCGCGATGCATCCGGAGGGGCGCAAGTTCGTCGGTATCGCTGGCGCGGCTGTGGTGGTCACTGGCTTCATCTTTCATTGGGAAGCTGTCGCGTGGCTGCTGGCCGGTCTGACTATCTGGGTGGCGGCGTTTTTTCGCGATCCAATCCGCGTCACGCCATCGGACCCTGGGCTGATTGTCTCGCCCGCCGATGGCCTTGTAAGCCTGATCGTCAATGTCGAGCCGCCGCGCCAACTGGACGGCGAAGGCGGGCTGCCGGCGGGGCCGTGCACGCGGATTTCGGTGTTCATGAATGTCTTTGATGTCCATGTGAACCGCACGCCGATTGCCGGCACGCTGACGCGCGTTGTCTATGTGCCGGGCAAGTTCCTCAACGCTGATCTCGACAAGGCCAGCGACGACAACGAGCGCCAGTATTTCATCGTCGAAACGCCCGATGGCACGCGCGTCGCCTTTACCCAGATCGCCGGGCTGGTGGCGCGGCGGATCATGCGCTTTGTCGAACAGGGCGCCAAACTGGCTATTGGCGAGCGCGTCGGGCTGATCCGCTTTGGCAGCCGCGTCGATGTCTATCTGCCTGCGGGTTATGTGCCGGCGGTGATCGTCGGGCAGCGCGCCATTTCGGGCGAAACCGTGCTGGCGCGGCTGGGCAGTGCGCCCTTGCTCGCCGGCCTGGCGCAGTGAGCGACCGCCCCGGCAGGCAGGTGCGCGGAATTCCGCTGCGCGCGCTGATCCCCAACGCCGTGACGGTGCTGGCCTTGTGCTTCGGGCTGACCGGCGTGCGCTTCGGGATTGCCGGGGAATGGGAAAAGGCGGCGGCGTCGATCATTGTTGCCGGCGTTCTCGATGGCATCGATGGGCGTATCGCCCGGCTTTTGAAGGGTGCGACGCGCTTTGGAGCCGAACTTGATTCGCTATCCGATGTCACAGCCTTCGGCGTGGCACCGGCGTTGATCGTTTATCTCTGGTCGCTGCAATACATGCCGGGTATCGGCTGGGTTATCGCACTGTCGCACGCTGTCACCTGTGCGCTGCGGCTGGCGCGCTTCAACGCCCAGATCGATGCAGCGCCGCAACCGCACAAGCGCGCCGGCTATCTGACCGGTATCCCGGCACCAGTCGCCGCCGCTCTGACGCTCAGCCCGATGTTTCTCAGCTTTTGGATCGAACCGGCCTTGCTAGGTGACCCGAGGCTGCGGTTCACGCTCGTCAGTCTCGTGGTGCTGCCGGTGGCGTTCCTGATGATTTCGAGCCTGCCGACTTACAGCTGGGGATCGCTGCGCCTGCGGTCGTCGCAGCGGTTGCCGGCGCTGGTCGGGGTCGGGCTACTCGCTGGCGCGCTATTTTCGGCACCCTGGATGACACTGACCTTGGCGTGCATCGCCTATGCCGTCAGCATTCCATTCGCAGTGCGTAGTTATGACCGCCTCAAGGCGCGCGAAACGCCGTTGTTTCCGCTCTCCTGAGCAGCCGCACCGCCACGCACCGCCGCACCGATGGCCGGCCAACGGCCGCCGACCATTGCTGCAATGAGCGCGTAAACGCCGGCAAATGCCAGCATGATGAACATCGTGACAAGCATGGCGATTGTTCCTTTACCCTTAACCATGGGGTCTAATGTTCTTGTTATGTTCTGACAGGCTTACCTTTGTCAATCCCCGCCAAGCTGGTAACAAGCGCCAACGAAAAGGGGAGACACCGATGCTCGGCACCATGCAGGATTGGCCATTGCTGGTCTGGAAGCTGATCGACCATGCCGCGATCAGCCATGGTGACCGCGAAGTGATCAGCCTGGTCTGCGAAGGCGGCGAGCACCGCAGCAACTGGCGCAACGTGCGTGGGCGGGCGCGACAGGTCGCGGCGGCGCTGCGGCGGATGAGGATGGAACCGGGTGACCGGGTGGCGACGCTGGCGTGGAACACCTATCGCCATGTCGAAAGCTGGTATGGCATTTCGGGGATGGGCGGGGTGGCGCACACGATCAACCCGCGGCTGTTCGACGACCAGATCGTCTATATCGCCAACCATGCCGAAGACCGGGCGCTGTTTTTCGACCTGACCTTCGTCAAGCTCGTTGAACGGCTGGCGCCGCGTTTCACCAGCATCGAGCGGTTCGTGCTGCTGACCGACCGGGCGCACATGCCGAGCGATTCGAGCCTCGACCTGCTGTGTTACGAAGATCTGATCACCGGTGAGGATGCGGCGACGCCGTGGACCTTGGTGGCGGAAACGACGCCGGCGGGGCTGTGCTATACCAGCGGCACGACAGGAAACCCCAAGGGCGTGCAATACAGCCATCGTTCCAATGTACTGCATGCGATGGCGGCGTGCATGACCGATACGTTCGGGTTGGGGGCCTCCACGGTGGTTTGCCCCATTGCGCCGATGTACCACGCCAACGCCTGGAGCATCCCTTATACGGCGGCGGCGGCCGGGGCGAAGCTGGTGATGGGCGGGCCGAATTTCGATGCACCGACGTTGCAGAAGCTGATCATCGACGAAGATGTCGACCTGGCGCTGGCGGTACCGACGATCTGGCTGGGGATGCTCCAACATCTGGAAAAGACTGGTGGCAATTTGGGCAAGTTGAAGCGCACTGCCATCGGCGGATCGGCGGTGCCGCGCAGCATGATCGAGAGTTTTGACAGCCAGCATGGCGTCCATGTCATGCAACTGTGGGGGATGACCGAAATGTCGCCACTCGGTACGATCGGCGCGGCGTCGCCTGAAGTCAGTGCAATGCCTTACCAGCAACAGCTTGATTACCGGGTGAAACAGGGGCGCGGCATTTTTGGTGTGGAGATGAAGATCGTCGATGAGGCGGGGGTAGAAATGCCGCGCAATGGCACTGACTTCGGCCGGCTGCTGGTGCGTGGGCCGTGGATCGTCGGTAATTATTTCAAGGGCGATGGCGGGCAGGTGCTCGATGGTGATGGCTGGTTCGATACCGGCGATGTCGCGACGCTCGATGCGTTGGGCTATATGCACATCGTCGATCGGTCCAAAGATGTAATCAAATCGGGCGGTGAATGGATCAGCTCGATCGACCTGGAAAACGCGGCAGTCGGCGCACCCGGGGTGGCGGAAGCCGCGGTGATCGGCGTTCATCATCCGAAATGGGACGAGCGACCGCTTCTGCTCGTGCGCGAGAAAGAAGGCGCAACTGTTTCGAAAGAAGCGCTTCTGGCATATCTGGAAGGCAAGATCGCGAAATGGTGGATGCCCGATGATGTGCTGATCGTCACCGATCTCCCGCATACGGCGACGGGCAAGTTGCTGAAGAATGAGCTGCGCGAGCGCTACAAGGATTACAAGCTGCCGACGGTGTGAAGCATTCAGAAAAGCTGCAATTGGGCACCCGGTGCTCGAAAGCGTGTGCAATCGAGCACCAGCCTCTGGCGTGACAAGCCATGCACGGTGCATGCCTTGTGAAAGCGCTGGCGCATCAACGCGGCATAGGGTCCGGCGGCTTGGAAACGGGCGAAGAAGCGCGGATCATTATCCTGGCTGCCGCGCATTGTCTGGATGTGGTGCATGACCCGATCAGCGCGGTCGGGGAAGTTCGCGGCCAGCCAGTCGCGGAACAGTGGCGCGACCTCATGGGGTAGGCGGACCGGTAGCGAAACGGCGCCGGTTGCCCCGGCCTGCGCACCGGCGGCGGCGATCGCTTCGATTTCATGATCGTTCAGAGCCGGGATCATCGGCGACAGGGAAATCAGCACTGGAACGCCAGCGTCTGCCAAGGCGCGGATGGCGGTGAGCCGGCGCGGCGGTGTGGCGGCGCGGGGCTCAATGCGGCGGGCTAGTTCGGCATCGAGCGTCGTGACGCTGATCATTACTGCCGTCAGCTGTGCGGCGGCCATCGCCCTGAGCAGATCGAGGTCGCGCAATACCCGGTCGGATTTGGTGGTGATCGTTACGGGATGCCCGTGTTCAGCAAGAACTTCAAGCAATTGGCGAGTAATCTTCCAGTCGCGTTCGATAGGCTGATACGGATCGGTGTTGGTGCCGAGGACGATCGGTTGGCAGCGATAACCGGGCTTGGCAAGTTCGACCCTCAGCAGCGCCGGGGCATCGGGCTTGGCGAATAGTCGGCTCTCGAAATCAGCCCCAGGCGACAGGCCGTGATAGGCATGGGTCGGGCGGGCGAAGCAGTAGACGCAACCATGTTCGCAGCCACGATAGGCATTGATCGAGCGGTCGAATGGCAGGTCGGGCGACTGGTTGCGGGTGATGATCGTGCGAGGTCGCTCGATGGTCACCGTCGTCCGCAGGCGCGGCATTCCGTCATCAACCGCCGGTTGCTCATCGAGCCAATCGCCATCGTCCTCGATCGATTTGTCGTCAAACCGATTTGATCGCGCGTTGCTGGTGGCACCGCGTCCGCGCATGTTGGTATGCACTGGTAGGGTGTAGCAGAAAACCGCCGAACATATACAGAACAAACTGCCGTTCAGCGACCCGGCGCGGCGAAACGATGCGTCGTCGGCGCGTCGTCGCTGGCGATCGGCGCGCTTTCACCGAACCAGGCTGCAACTTCGGCGCGGCCGGTATTGCCGATATGGAGGCCCATCTTGGTGCGGCGCCAGAGCACGTCGTCGGCGGTTGTTGCCCATTCGCTCCGGACATAATGGTCAAGCTCGGCCTCGAACATGCCGCCGATGCTGGCGCCGAGTCCGCCGGCAAGCAGCGGTTCGGCCGCTGTGCCAAGCGTCATTGCCAAGCGCTTGATCAATTCCGGATCATAGTTCGATTCGCGCGCCGTCAGATCGATCAGCCAACGCTTGAAGGCGTCCTGTCCTGTCTCGCCGCCCCGTCGTTCGACATTGCCGCCGGGGAGGGGTGCCTTCGCAGTCCAAGGCTTTGTCTTGGGCGCGATGCGCTTCATGACGTCTTCGGCCAGCACGCGAAAGGTGGTGATCTTGCCGCCGACGATAGTCATTGCCGGTGGCCCATCATGCTCGACAAGCTTGTAATCGCGCGTGGTTTCGCGGTCGCCCTTGCCCGCCTCCAGGATCAGCGGCCGCACGCCGGAAAAGCGGTAAACGATGTCGGCGCGGGTCAGCGGCCGGGCAAGATATCGGTTGGCGGCGCCGAGCAAATAGTCGCTCTCGTCTTCGGTGATATGCGCCGCCTCCGGCGTGTCGATATCGCGTTCAGTTGTGCCGATCAGCGAGAAATCGCGCTCGTAGGGGATGACGAAGACAATACGGCCATCGGGTTGTTGGAACATGTAGGCGTCATGCCCCAGGCTGACACGACGCGTGACGATGTGCGAGCCCTGGACCAGCCGGAGCGCCGGTGCGTCGTTGCGGCCGAGAACGCTGCGCGCCACGCTTTCGGCCCAAGGCCCCGCCGCGTTGACGATGCGCGCGGCGCGTAGCAGTCGACCGTCGCCGAGCGTCAGTGTCCACGCCGTGCCGTCATATTCGGCACGTGTCGCCCGTGTGCGCGGCAACACGAGCGCGCCGTTACTGCGCGCGTCCTGCAGATTGGCGATGACGAGGCGCGCATCATCGACCCAGCCGTCCCAATAGCGAAAGCCGCTGGTCCACCGCGGGGCGAGCGCTCGCCCGGCGCGATCCTGCCGCAGATCTATATGCGACGAGCCGGGAACAATCCGTCGCCGCGCCAGATTGTCGTAGAGAAACAGCCCGGTGCGTAGCAGCCATTGTGGGCGCTGCTCGGGGGAATTGGGGAGAACAAAACTTTGCGGCCAGCTGATGTGAGGTGCGATATCGAGCAGCACCTCGCGTTCGGCGAGCGCCTTGCGCACAAGCCCGAACGCGTGGAACTCGAGGTAGCGCAGGCCGCCGTGGATCAGTTTGGTCGACGCGCTCGAGGTGGCGCCGCCCAAATCGCCAGCTTCGACGAGCGCCACCGACAGTCCGCGCCCGGCGGCATCGCGGGCGATGCCAGCGCCATTGATGCCGCCGCCGATGATGAGCAGGTCGTGCAGGCGATCGAACGAGGTGGGGGCATTGCTCACAGACGGGCTTAACTAGTCAATCGTCCCGGTTTAGGGAAGGCGACATGATTGCAGACCTGATCCTAGTCCTCGACGCTGGCACAACCTCGACCCGCGCCATTGCCTTCACGCAAGCCGGCGAGATTGTCGCCAGTGCCGCGCAAGCATTGACACAGCATTATCCGCACAGCGGCTGGGTCGAACACGACGCCGGGGAAATCTGGCGGTTGAGCCAGGATTGTCTGCTGCAGGTTGCTGGTGCAGTCGGCGCGCCGCGCATTGCCGCCATCGGTATCACCAACCAGCGCGAGACGATGGTGTTCTGGGACAAGGAGACCGGCGAGCCGCTGTCGCACGCCATTGTCTGGCAGGATCGGCGGACGGCCGATGCGTGCGCGGCGTTGAAGGCAGCAGGCCATGAACCGGCGGTACAGGCGGCGACCGGGCTGGTGCTTGATCCCTATTTCTCGGCGACGAAAATTCGTTGGGCGCTCGACAACTGGTCGCAGGTCGCGACGGCCGAGCGCGAAGGGCGCCTGTTGGTCGGCACCGTGGAAAGTTGGCTGATCTGGAAACTGTCCGCCGGCGCACGGCATATTACCGATGCGACCAACGCTAGCCGGACGCTGTTGATGCGGCTGGCAACGTGCGAATGGGATGCAGCATTGTTGGCGCTATTCGGCGTGCCGGCAGCGATTTTGCCGGCGATCAGCGATTGCGCCGGGCGGTTAGCGACGACGGCGCTCTTTGGCGGCGAAACGCCGATAACCGGCAGCGCCGGTGACCAGCAGGCGGCGGCCATCGGCCAGTCGTGCCTGTCGGCGGGGCAGTTGAAGGCGACCTATGGCACCGGGTGTTTCCTGCTTGCACATGCCGGCACCGTGCCGCCGGTTTCGACCCATCGGTTGCTGTCGACAGTGGCGTGGCGGCTGGACGGGGCGGCCGCCTATGCACTGGAAGGGGCGATTTTTACCGCTGGCGCGGCGGTGCAGTGGCTGCGCGATGGTCTGGGCATCATCGCCAGCAGCAGCGAGACCGGAGCAATGGCGCAGAGCGTAGCGGACAGTGGCGGGGTGGTGTTCGTGCCGGCGCTGGCAGGCATGGGGGCGCCGCACTGGCAGCCGGCGGCGCGCGGGACGCTGACCGGGCTTTCGGCGGGCACGACCCGGGCGCACATCGTACGTGCGACACTGGAGGCGATGGGGCAGCAGACAGCGGACCTGGTTGATGCGCTGGCCGCCGATGGGGTGCCGGCGGCACGGCTGCGAGTCGATGGCGGCATGGTTGCCAATGACTGGCTTTGCCAGGACCTGGCCGACAGCATGGGGATAACGGTCGAACGGCCGCGCGTTATTGAAACCACAGCACTGGGTGCAGCGATGCTGGCCGGGGTCGGGGCCGGGCTGTTTACCGATCTGGCGCACGCATCGGACATGGCTGTGGCGGATCGCAGCTTTGTGCCGGCGCTTCCCGAGGAGGCGCGAACGGTGCGGCGTGCCGCTTGGGCGCGCGCCGTGCGCCAAACTCTCGCCATTTGATGGACACGCCGCCGTCCATCCTGCTCGGGCTGGCCGCGGGTGCGGCATTTGCGCTCATCGCTGCCGGTGTCTGGCTGTTGCGCCAGCCCGGCGGCAACCGGGTCAAGGCGGCGCTGATGATCGTTGCCGGGCTGGTCATCCTGTTCAATGGCTGGATCAATTCGCTACCGGTTCCAGCCATGCTGCCGGGCGTTGCGCCAGCCTAGGAGTTTCGTGTGTTGCGGCGGCGACAGCCGCTGGTAAGCTTTCTCCAAGACCAAGGACTTGGGGATTATTCGATGAGAATTTCGACAGGCGCGAGTGGGTTGGTGTTGGCCAGCCTGATGATTATCGCGGCGGGCAACGCCGCCAGCCCGGCGGCGAAGGTCGATGCGGCGCGCCTGGCCAATGCCGCCGCCGATCCCGCCAACTGGGTGACGCACGGCGGCACTTATGCCGAACAGCGCTATGCCAACCTGGACCAGATCAATTCAGGCAACGCCGGCAAGCTAGGGCTGGCCTGGAGCTATGAACTCGACACCAATCGCGGCCAGGAATCGACGCCGCTGGTTATCGACGGCACGCTGTACACGACGACTGCCTGGTCGAAAGTCGTGGCGCTCGATGCAGCAACGGGCAAGGTGAAATGGACCTATGATCCGCAAGTTCCCAAGGATCGCGGTCATGCAGCGTGCTGCGATGTCGTCAACCGCGGGGTCGCCGCCTATGATGGCAAGCTGTTCTTGGGGGCGCTCGATGGCCGGCTGATTGCGCTCAACGCCGCAACCGGCAAGCCGGTGTGGACGACGCAGACCTTCGACAAGAACCAGCCTTATACGATCACCGGGGCGCCGCGCGTGGTCAAGGGCAAGGTTATCATCGGCAATGGCGGCGCCGAGCTCGGCGTGCGCGGTTATGTGACGGCTTATGATGCCGAAACCGGCGAGTAGGTCTTGGTCTCAATTCCATTGAAGATCTCTCCAGTGAATATGGCGACCGCGTAAGAGTCGTCTTCGTAGATCGCGATGTTATGTGGGATATTCGCGTCATTGTTTGAGAAAGCGATCGCTGCTGGTGCTC
>JAYUUE010000197.1:0-4034 GCA_043754785.1 Polymorphobacter sp.
CTGTTCGCGTTCGGCGGCAATGCCGCGGAAGGTGACGGCGCCCTGCGGCGGGAACATGTTGCGGTTGGTCCAGCTGCCTTCGAGGCGGATGCCCTGGCCGGTCGAATAACCGCCGCTGGCCGACACAGTGCGGGTGGGGGCAGCCTCGGTGGTGACGATCAAGTCGACGGTCTGGCTGCCATCGGGGTTCAGCGCGCCGCTGGCGACGGGCTTGACCGCCACCGTTCCGAACAGGCTGGTGTGGATCATGGCGCGGCGCAGATCGTCACGCAGCGCGCCATTATAGGGGTCACCGGGGCTGAAGCGGGCGAGGCGGGCGACGTCCTTGTACTTGAAACCCTGGGTTTCGCCATCGATGCGGATCGCGCCGAACACGCCCCTTGGCCCAAGATCGACCTTTTGAGTCAGCACCGCGGTGCGCGTCGCATGGTCGATGACGATGTCGGGCTTGCCGATGGTGGGGAAGGGGAAGCCAGCATCGGCAACGCGAACGGCAAGCGCGTCCTGCGCGGTGGTGACGCGCACCGCATCGACGGCATCGCCGACGCTGACGCCGATCCAGGGGGTGACCAGCGGCGCCGGGTCGATGTGAGCGGCGCCACCCGGCGCGGATCCCGTGGCGCCTTCCGGCGCGGCGATATCGATGGCGGCAAAGGTGTAGAGCGGCCCCGGATTGACGTTCAGCACCACCCGCGCCGGGCCATTGGCAGCGGTTGGCGGGGCGATTTTCATGGTGCTGTCGCCGCCATAATGGCCGACCGAGCGCAGCAGCTGGTCGATGAGATCGCGGTCTTCGATACTGCGGCGGTTGATCTGCGCAATATTGGCTTCCTCGCCGCTGTGGGTCTTCAGCGTCGAAAGCCGGCGGAAGCTGTCGTCGAGACGGGGCGGCAAGCCGGTGATTTCGACGGTGTAACGCGTCGAGGTGATGGCGGGCGCCGGGTCAGGGTCGGCGGTCGATTCAACCGTGGGCCAGGCCACGCTGCCGGCCATCGGGGCGAAATCCTGCGGTTCGAGCCGCATCGGTGGCAGGGTGCCGGGGGTCGGCGGGATGGGGATGGTTGCGGGCGCGGCGACGGGCGCGGCGAGCGGCGCCTCCTGGGCAAAAGCCGGCAGCGCCGCCAGTGCCGCGAGCGCCGCCCCGCAGATACGCCGATGGCGGCGGCCGCGAGGACGATGGGCCGGGTGGGAGGGCAGCGACAACACGATGTCCGTCCTAACCCAGCCATCCGCGTGCGCAACCCTTAAGCCGCGCAGCCGCTGGGCTTTCAGCCGCGCGTCCGCTGGGCTGTTGACAGCGCATTCGCTTGGCAGCGGGGCGTGTGACGTGCGAAGGCGCGTTCATGCCGACCCCGCCCGACCTGAACCCGCCGCCTCGCTCCCCGCAGCTAGGGGGGGGATGCCTGATTGCGGCCGGGGTGATGATCGGGCCGGTGGTCGGGATATTCTTCGGGCAGGTAACGCTGGGCCTGATTGCCGGCGGGGTGATCGGCGTGGTCGCGGCGCTGGTAATGGCGCTGCGGGGGCGGTAGGCCGGCAGGGGCCGGTTTTCGCGGCTGTGAGGCTACCCCACCCGGCTCGCACAAAGTGCAAGTCGCCCTTCCCGCAGGGGGAGGGAATCAGACCAGCCTTCGCCCCACCCATACGACCCGGCCGATGACGTTGACGCCGGCAGGGTCGCAATCGTCCCAGCTCGGGTAGGCGTCGTTATCGCTGCGGATCGCGAGGCGCCGGGTGGCGGGGTTGACCGAGAGCCGCTTGACCAGAAGCGCGTCGTCGGTGCGCAGCACGTAAATGCCATCGCGCAGCCGTTCGCGGTCGGCGGTATCGACGAGGATCTGGTCGCCATCAGCCAACGTCGGCAGCATCGAATCACCAGCAACGCTGATCACCGAGAGCGCCTCGGGACTGCCGCTGGCGACGCTGCGCACCCAGGTCGACTGAAAGGCGAGGGCTGTCAGCGGGCTTTCATCGCCCGTGAGGGCGCCGCTGCCGGCCGAGGCGCCGATGCCGAGTCGCGGGATCAGCACATAATCTTCGGCACGCTGCATCAGGCCGGGGCGGGCGACCACGCTGCGCATCGCGCTGTCATCGGGGCCACCGAGCAGCTGCTCGGCAATGCCGAAATGCTGCGCCAGCACACGCCGGTCGGTTTCCGACAAGCGTCGCGGCACGCCGCGCTTGACGAATTGCTGGATGTAGGTCGGATTACGGCCGAGCCGCCGCGACAACGAGGCATAATCCTCGCCGCGTGACGCGATCAGCTCGTCCAACCGTTTGCGGATGGCGATGCTGTCCATTTTTCACGAACCTCCTCTCCTGGTCCGCCTGATAGGGTTATAGCATAGTCTTTTACCTAGACTAGTAGGATTTGACGACAGATAAACTGCCGATACCACCGAATCGGAGGCAGTCATGATTCGGTGGGGGCAGAAGGGGCACAAAATGACCCTATTGACGATCGTGGAAAGGCACCTGCGCTCTCGAGCGTTGTCGCCGTCGCGATTTGGCCGCCAAGTGTCTGGCGATCCGAGATTTCTGTTTGATTTGCGTAACGGTCGCGAGCCCCGTTCAGCGACGACCGCGCGGGTGCTTGCCTATATCGCGGGGGCGGAAATGGGCAATGACGATTCAGCTTTCAATAACAATTTGGAAAACAGAGCATGATGCGCGGGACAACCGGAGCGGCTGCCAACGCAATTTTGCGACAGATTGGTGCCCTGGCGCGAATCGATGGTCTGGATAGGCAAAAACCGATCCTGATCATCGAGGATATCCGGTCGGTGGATTGGGCGAGCCTGACCTTTGTCGGCGAGCGTCATGAATTTGACCTGCGGCTGGAAGGCGAGTCAGGCGCGGTTACCGAGGCGATGGCGCGGATCGAAGCCACGCTTGGCGACTGCGAGTTTGCCTTGGCGGGCAGGTTCCTCGCCGAGGTCAGTGTCGACATCGGTGACGGTCTGGCATTGCGCGATGGCGGCGCGGCACGGCAATTCCGCGTCGACGCGCTCAGCATCCGTGACTGAGCGCCGCTGCGCTCAGCATCCGAGACTGAGTGCCGCTGCGCTCGGAATCTGCGACTGAGCGCCGCAACCCTTCGTCAAAAACTGAGTATCGCTCGAAATCGCTTGCGCCGGCGGCTGCATATGCGCTCAAAGTGAGTGGCAATCAAATTTGGCGGATGGGGCAGGCGCAGCATGACCGGGGGCGGGGGCAGGATCGGGGGCACGGCAATCGGCACATTGGCGGCGCTGATGGTGCTGGCGGCGTGCAGCAAGAGCCCGCCGCCGCCGGTGGCCGTTGCGGCGCCGGTGCCGGTGCGGCTGGCGACAGCGACCAGCGCCAGCGGCGGCCAGACGCTGGCAGTGAGCGGCACGGTGCGGATCAAGCGCGAGACGGCGCTGGCGTTCAACACCACCGGGCGCATCGCGGCGATCGGCGTGCGCGAGGGCGATGCGGTAGCCAGGGGCCAGGTGCTGGCACGGCTCGATCCGACCGGGCTCGATGCGTCGCAGGCCTCTGCACGGGCCGAGGCGGCGCGCGCCAATGCCGATTACCGGCGCTTGCAGGCGCTGTTCGACAAGGGCTGGGTGACGGCGCCGCGGCTGGAAACCGCCCAGGCCAGCGCGGCGTCGGCGGCGGCACGAGTCCAGCAGACCGGCTTCGATGTGGGGCTGTCGGTGATCCGGGCGCCGTCGTCGGGCACGGTGCTGCGGCGGCCGGCGGAGCCCGGGCAGATCATCAGCCCGGGTGCCACGGTGCTCATCATCGGTGAGGCTGACAGCGGCCATGTGCTGCGCGTGCCGCTCGCGGACGGCGATCTCGCGCGGGTCCGGCTTGGCCAGCTGGCGGCGGTGACGGTGCCGGCGGTGGGGCCGTTGCCGATGGCGGCACGGGTATCCGAAATCGGCGCGCGCGGCGACGATGGATCGGGGACATTTCGTGTCGAAATCGCGCTTCCGGCGCGCGCCGGGCTGAAGTCGGGGATGATCGGCCGCGCGGTGCTGCGCTTTGGCGGCACCGGGCCAGGCGTT
>JAYUUE010000198.1:0-12164 GCA_043754785.1 Polymorphobacter sp.
ATTGGCGGGCAGTGCGGCGCGGGCGACGGCGGAATTGCCGCCATCGCAGCCGATGACGACCCTGCCGCGCACCCGCTCCAGAGCACCGCCGCGCGCCGCGCCTTTGGGGCGATAGGCAATGACCGCCGTGCCATCGGGGTCGCGCTCGAGGTCCTCGAAGGTCCCATCGATCCGGACGGCACCATTTTGCGTCGCCCGCACTCGCAGATATTCGTCGAACACTTCGCGGTCGACCAGCCCGACAAAACCATCGCCGACCGGCATGTCCACAGCCTTGTGCGATGGCGCGATCATCCGCGCCGAGGTGGCGCGGGCGCACAGCTGCTCGATCGGCACGTCGAAATCCTTGAGCAGTCGCGGTGGCACCGCGCCACCGCACGGTTTGATCCGCCCGGCGCGATCGAGCAGCAGCACCCGCTTCCCGGCCAGCGCCAGGTCATTGGCGGCAGTGGCGCCCGACGGGCCACCGCCGACGACGATGGCATCATAGGTTTCGGTCATGCGATCACCCCTTCGGAAACTATCGGTTTTTCGTTATCGGATAGCCGCATGGCGATGACCGCCGCAGCGACGAAAATCAGGGCTTCAAAGGCAAAGACCAGCTCGAATGCCGGCGCATCGGCACCGAGCAGGTGCCGGCCGAGATCGACGGCACTCGCGCCGAACAACCCGCCCAGTCCAAACGCGACGGCCTGCGCCGCGCCCCAAAGCCCCATGCGGATGCCTTCCTGGCCGTGACCCCCGCGTCCGGCGAGATCGAGCATCGACCCGATGGCGGCAACGGCAAACATGCCATTGGCGAATCCCAACGCAAACACCGTGGGCGCGAGCGGCCAGCCCGGCCCGGCTGTCGCCGCCATCGCCAGCGCCGTCAGCGCTAGTGCCGAGCCGATGCAGCCGCCGATGATCCAGCGCTTCAGCCGCAACCCGGCAAAGCCGCGCCCGCCAAAGGCATGACCGCCAACGCCGACCAGGATCATGCCGAGCAGCACGCCCATGTGCTGCACCCCCGAAAGCTGCGTCGATTGCCCCGGTGTGAGCCCGAAGATCAACCCGGCAAAGGGCTCCAGGATCAGATCCTGCATCGAATAGGCCAGCATCGAGACAAATACGAAAATACTGAACAGCCGCGTCACCGGGTCGGCCCAGATGCCGCGCAGCGCCTCGCCGAAATCGGCGAGCGCGGCCACTGTCTCCGCGGCAACCGCTTTCCCTTCAATTCCCACCACCGCAAGGCACGCGAGAACGAACGCGCCGCCGGCAACACCGATCGCCACCTGCATCAATCGCTCGGGCGAGAAGGGATCGAGCAAGCGGCCAGCCACCGACGCCGTCACGACAATGCCGACAATCATCATGATCCAGGTCAGCGATGCCGCCGCCGGCCGTCTTTCCGGCGCCGTCCGCGTCGCCAGCAGCGCCAGCAGCGACGTCCCCGCCGCCCCGACGCCGGTGCCGATCATCGCATAGGCCAGAATTGACAGAATCAGCGCGGGCATGAAGGGCCCGCCCAGCATAGTCACCGCCTTGGTCGCCAGAATGCCGCCGAGTGCCAGCATCGCCATGCCGCCGATGATCCACGGCGTCCGCCGCATGCCGGCATCGGACCCATGTCCCCAGCGCGGCCGGCTCAGTTGCACTGCATAGTGGAACGCCACCAACCCGGCAGGCAACGCTGCGGCCTGAGCATATTCGACAACCATGACTCGATTGAGCAGGCTGGACGACAGCATGACAATGGCGCCGATGGCGCTCTGCACCAGGCCGAGCCGAGCGATGTCAAACCAACCCAAAGGTTTCACAGACCCATCCCGCGCAACCCGAACGCCGCAACCAGCATTCCCAGCACATACAATGTCGTGCCGGTGGCATTGTACAGCGGCGCCTGTTTCGCCGGGTCGGATAGCAGCCGCTGCATCAGCAGGAACTGCACAGCGACCGACAGCGCCACAGCGGCAGCTGGAAAAATCGCCCCCCACTTTGCCAGCAGAGCCGCCACCACCAGCTGCGGCACCGCCATTGTCCAGCAGGCGACGCGCGCGGCGCGATCAATGCCCAGCAGCACTGGCAGCGAGCGCACGCCCGACACGGCGTCTCCGACCACGGCTTTGAAATCATTCAGGACCATGATGCCATGTGCCCCGGCGGCATAGAGCGCCAGCACCACAATGATGCGTGCGTCCGGCAGACCGCCGACCATCACGGCGGCACCCGTAAACCAAGTCAACCCTTCATAGGCGGCAGCGCACATCCCCGGACCCCACCAGCCATTGGCCTTGGCGCGTACCGGGGGCGCTGAATAGATCCACGCCAGAAACACGCCCAATATCGTCGCGGCAAACACCACCGGGTTGATCATCCAACCAACTGTCAACGACAGGATTGAGCCGCCGATGGCGATGTATAGCCCCCAGCGTCCGGGAATGCGGCCCGAAGGGATCGGACGCTGCGGCTCGTTGATCGCATCGACATGGCGGTCGAACCAGTCATTGATCGCCTGGCTGTTGCCGCAGACCAGCGGTCCCGCCAGCATCATGCCGGCGATCAAAAACCCCCAGCGTTCGGCAAGCGGAACACCCGATGACACCACGCCGCACATGAAGGCCCACATCGGCGGAAACCAGGTCACCGGCTTCAGCAGTTCGAGCACATCTCGCGGGCGCGGAAACCGGCGTGCCGGCCCAGGCGCTGAACTGTCCGAAATCACCCCATCCATGGGTGTAAGCTAGACTTGACACCAAGGGGCGTCAACGCACTTGACGGTGTCCTGATGCTTAAAGCGCCGCCGGTTCGGAAAGGTTGCCCAGCCCGTGGCGATGCAGCTTGGAATACAGGCTTTGCCGGGATAATCCCAGAATTTCGGCCGCCGAGGCGCGGTTATCCGACGTATAAGTCAGCGCCGCCTCAATGCACAAACGTTCGATCGAATCGGTCGATTCGCGCACGATTTCCTTCAACGAAACGCGCCCGACCAGCTCGGTCAACTGTTCGACCGAGCGCGGCAATTGCCGGTCGTCAGCGACCGCCGTGATCGCGCGGCGCATCGACCGGATGTTGAACCCGTGCCGTGTCTCGCCACCTTCGACCGAGGTCACGGCGGAAACTTCGACATCGTCTTCGCGGCCATCCTGCGCCCGCACGATGGTGGCAAAATTGCGCACCACACCGTGCTCGCGCAGCTGCTGTTCGAGCAAGCCGAGGTCGATGCCGGGGCGACCAAGGAAGCGTGATAACGGTTGCCCCTTGGTATCGTCGCGCCGCGTCACATGCACCATGTCGAGAAAGGCGCCGTTGCCCGCCAGAATGTCCAGCGCCTGGTTGGTCAGCACAAAGGCATCGGGCATGCGTTCCAGCACTTCGAGCAACGGGCGTTCTGGGCTGACCGCGTCCGTCAATGGGCGCAGGCGCACCAGCAGGAACGTGCCGCGATCCTGGCGGAACAGGGTGGCCGACATCAGGCAAATGTCGCCATTGCCCAGATGCACGCGCGATGGATGCGATTGGGCAGCCGCGGCTACAGCGCCGAGCTGCGCCGACACCGCTTCGCGATCCTCCGCAGCGACGAGCGCGGTAAATGCCTGGCCATCAACGGCATGCATGCCAAATCCGGTCAGTCGCCGCGCCGCCGGGTTGATGTCGGCGATGCGCCGCGACACGGCGTCGATGACGATTATTGCGTCCTGGGTGCTATCGAACAACAGCCGATAGCGCGCCTCAAGCTGGCGCAGATAAAGTGTATCCCGCTCCATCGCCTGCTGCGCCCGCAACAGCCGCTGTTGTTGTGCGGCGATGGCGCGCATGTCACGACCTACCGCGAGTATGCGACCATCATCACCGGTGGCGATGGCGAGATAGCGCACCGGCAAATCACCACCGCTCGAAGCGTGGTTGACCTGACGCCAGCGCCCAGCGTCGCTGATCCCGGCCAGCATCGATTCGATCTTGGCCCGGCTTTCGGCCTGCACCGTGTCGGCCCAGCGCTGCCCGAGCCAGCCAAGCACGCCAAAATCGGCAAGCTCGGCAGTGCCAAGGCTGACGTCCTCGATCACACCGCGCCGGTCGAGCAAAAGCGCCACATCGCACGCAGCGACCATGCCGCGCACCGCAACATCGGCAGACAATTCGCCGAACGCGCTTTGCTCATGAAGCTGTGGCCGATGATCGGAACTGGCGGTGCGAACTTCCATGCCGGTGTAGTGCCATCTCCCGTCGAACCGCCGGCTCGATGCCGAGCGGATTACTTTGCGTGAAGTCGCTTCATATAACGTTCGAAACGACTTTACGGTTCAAAAGATTCTCGGCAAGCCTAACAGCCAGCGCGCCATCGGCAGCGGTGCCGTCGGCACCAACATCCGTAGCCAGTTCCGGGCGTTCGGTAAAGATGCGCCCGCCAACCAACACGATGATGCCCGGATTCCGCGACGCCCGCCGTGCGGCAGCAATCGACCGCGCCAGCGGCGCGACATGGCGCTCGACACTGACCGTCAAACCGACGACATCAAAGGCACGCCCTGCCACCAGTGCCACCAGTTCAGCTTCATCAAGCGCGGGCACACTCCAGGTCTGCCAGCCTTCGCGCCGGAAAAACTCCTCGACGATCAAGGCGCCCAACCCATGTTGTTCGCCCGGCGCCGGCGAAAACAGCGCGCGGCGCTCGGCGCCGGCAATCGGCGCTGCCCCCGGGATCAACGCTGACAACGCGTGGACGATTTCCTGGCAGCGCCAAAGCCCCATGGTGACATCGACAAAATCACACGCATCCTCATCCCACCATGTCCCCAGCCGCCGCGCCGCAGGGGCGAGCAGGTGCAGATAAACGGTTTCCACATTGACCCCCCCGGCCATCAAGGCTTCGACACGGGCGAGGAGCGGCGAAACTTCCTCGGTCAGGGTTGCTGCGGCAAATTGTTCCGCATATCCGAGTGGAATCTGCGCCGCACTCTGCGCCACCGGCGAAGCCAGCGCGCCCGTAATGCGGTGCGCCAGCAACAGCCGCGGGATGATGTCGCCCTCTATAACCCGCGCGAGTGCGTCTGGGCTGGCGGTTTCGGGCGTCCGGAATGCCGCGCGCCGGGCCGAGTCCCGGGCCTTGTCCCAGCCCTTTCCCGCCGCGATCCGCGCCTCCGTAACGATTTCCAGCATCGAAGCCATGATCTGCCCCGCACCCCATTTTGTCTCGACGATCATTACGGCTCGCGCCATTTGCCGTATTTGTGCCACAGGCTAGTCAACGGCAGCCGCCGCTGCAAGGGGCTGCATGAGACTGGGCTGTCAAACAGTTTTGACGTAAAGTCAGGTTGACACTCTCCGGCCCGATGGTAGGTTTCGGGCCTTGGGGAGTGATGAAGTGACAGCTGCGCCGCGCCGGACGACCAGGCCAAAGCCGCTCTACACGGCGGAACAACGGCTGCGGCGCGATAGCAGCCGCTGGACATTGGTGCAGGGCCTTTTGGCGCCTGTGCAGTTCCTGATCTTTGCCGTCAGCCTTTATCTGGTGCTGAACTATTTGCGCACCGGTGAAAACCATGACGCCGCCGTGTGGTCGGTGGTCGTCAAGACCTGCGCGCTTTACACCATCATGATCACTGGGGCGATCTGGGAGAAGGTGGTGTTCGGCAAGTATCTGTTCGCCGAAAGCTTTTTCTGGGAAGATGTGTTTTCGATGCTCGTTATTGCGCTGCACACCGCCTATCTGGTGGCGCTCTTCACCGGCGCGCTCGCTTCCCGGCAACTGATGTGGCTCGCGCTTGCGGCCTACTTCACCTACGTCATCAATGCTGGGCAGTTTATCTGGAAATTGCGGATGGCGCGGCTGCAAGCCTCTTCCGAACCCCAGACGATGGAGCTGCGGACAATTGAACCCGAGACAATGGGCGGGGTGGCGGCGTGACGACGATGCTGGCTCCGGACCGCGATCAAGCGCGGGTCGCCGAGCTGCCAGTGCTGCGGGAGCGCGGCCAACGTGAGGTGTTCTGCGGGCTGACCGGGATCATCTGGCTGCATCGCAAGGTTCAGGATGCCTTTTTCCTCGTGGTCGGCAGCCGCACCTGCGCGCATCTGCTGCAATCGGCCGCCGGCGTGATGGTCTTCGCCGAACCGCGCTTCGGCACCGCGATCATCGAGGAGCGCGATCTCGCCGGCCTCGCCGATGCCAATGAGGAGCTCGACAAGGTCGTTCGCCAGCTTCTTGCCCGTCGCCCGGAGATCAAGCTGTTGTTCCTCGTTGGCTCGTGCCCGAGCGAAGTAATCAAGCTCGACCTGAGCCGCGCCGCAGAGCGCCTCAACGTCACCCATGCGCCGAACGTCCGCATCCTCAACTATTCGGGCAGCGGCATCGAAACGACGTTCACGCAAGGCGAGGACGCATGCCTCGCGGCGCTGGTACCGGAAATGCGCGCCGAGGCCGCCGATCAGCTGTTGATCGTTGGGTCACTCCCCGATGTCGTTGAGGACCAGTTCCGCCGGCTGTTCGCTGATCTCGGCATCGCGCGCGTCGACTCGCTGCCACCGCGCCGCGCCAAGCTCCTGCCCGGTGTCGGTCCCGGGACGCGCTTCCTCCTCGCCCAGCCGTTCCTCGGCGATACGGCGCGCGCCCTTGAAGCCCGCGGCGCCCGGCATCTGCCCGCCATGTTTCCGTTCGGCGCCGAGGGCACCACGGCTTGGTTGCACGCAGCGGCGCGCGAGTTCGGCGTGGATGAAATGCACTTCTGCAGCGTCGTCGCGCCGGGCCGCGAGCGTGCCAAGCGCGCGCTGGCGCACCACGCCGAACGGCTGAATGGCAAATCGATTTTTTTCATGCCCGATTCGCAACTCGAAGTGCCGCTGGCGCGCTTCCTCTCGGGCGAGCTCGGCATGACGCTTGTCGAAGTCGGCACGCCCTATCTGCACCGCGGTCACCTTGCCGATGACATTGCGGCGCTCCCCGCGGGCACCCAGATTTCCGAAGGCCAGGATGTCGACAAGCAGCTCGATCGGGTGCGCGCGGCCAAGCCCGACCTGACGGTGTGCGGCCTCGGCCTCGCCAACCCGTTGGAGCGCGAGGGGCTGTCGACCAAATGGGCGATCGAGCTAGTGTTTTCGCCAGTCCATGGTTTTGAACAGGCCGGTGACCTTGCCGAACTTTTTGCGAGGCCGCTGGTGCGGCGTGACCGGTTGACAGTCTGATGCAGCTTACCGTCTGGACCTATGAAGGCCCGCCGCATGTCGGGGCGATGCGTGTCGCCACCGGCATGAAGGGGCTGCATTACGTGCTCCACGCGCCGCAGGGTGATACTTATGCCGACCTGTTGTTCACGATGATCGAGCGCCGCGGCGAGCGGCCCCCGGTCACCTACACGACTTTCCAGGCGCGCGATCTCGGCACCGATACCGCCGAACTGTTTCAGAAGTCGGCGCGCGATGCCTACGACCGCTTCCAGCCCGAAGCGATGATCGTCGGCGCATCGTGCACCGCGGAACTGATCCAGGACGATCCTGCCGGGCTGGCGCTGACAATGGGCCTGCCGTGCCCGATCATCGCGCTCGACCTGCCAAGCTACAGCCACAAGGAAAACTGGGGCGCGGCCGAGACATTTTACCAGATTGTCCGCCAGTTGGCCGACAAGACTCGGACCGCTGGCCGGTCCGAAAACCGCCGCCCGCGCGCCAATATCCTCGGGCCAACGGCGCTGGGTTTCCGCCACCGCGACGATGTGGCGGAAATTACCCGGCTGCTGAGCGGCCTCGGTATCGATATCAACGTTACCGCGCCGATGGGATCGACCCCGACGGCCATAACGGGTATTGGCGAGGCCGATTTCAACGTCGTGCTCTATCCCGAGATCGCTCATGAGGCGGCGCGCTGGCTCGACAAGACCTTCGGCCAAAAATCGACGAAAACCGTGCCGATCGGCGTCGGCGCGACGCGTGAATTCATCGCTGAGGTTTGTGTCCTGGCGGGGATCGCCGCGCCGGCGGTCGACGAAGGAAGGATGCCGTGGTGGTCGCGCTCGGTTGATTCGACCTATCTGACAAGCAAGCGCGTCTTCATCTTTGGCGACGCGACCCATGCCGTTGCAGCGGCGCGCATCGCCCGCGACGAACTGGGGTTCGAAGTCGTCGGGCTGGGTTGCTACAATCGGGAATTCGCCCGCGAAATCCGCGCTGCGGCCAAGCTTTACGGCCTCGAGCCGCTGATTACCGACGATTATCTCGCTGTCGAGGACGCCATCGCCGCCGCCAATTGCGAGTTGGTGCTCGGCACCCAGATGGAGCGCCACATCGCCAAACGCCTGCGCCTGCCGTGCGCGGTGATTTCGGCGCCGGTCCATGTTCAGGATTTCCCGGCACGTCACAGCCCGCAGATGGGCTTTGAGGGTGCCAACGTCATTTTCGACACCTGGGTACACCCGCTTGTCATGGGCCTTGAGGAACATCTTTTGACGATGTTCCGCGACGATTTCGAGTTTTCGGACGCGGCCGGGCCGAGTCATCTCGGGCATGGGACGGCGCCAGTTGTCCCAACGACGCTCACCCCGAGCGAAGGCGTGGGAGCGCCGACACCAACGGCTGCTCAATCGGCGGCGGTCGCGATAAGCGCGGTGAGTGACCTGTGGACCCCCGACGCCGCCCGCGAACTCGGCAAGATCCCGTTCTTCGTGCGCGGCAAGGCCAAACGCAACACGGAGCGCTACGCCAGCGAGCAAGGCGTCGCCGCGATCTCGGTCGAGACGCTTTACGAGGCAAAGGCCCATTATGCGCGCTGACACTCCCCAGACTACGAGCGCCACGACGACCGCCGCGCGCGTCGTCATCATCACCCTTGATAACCATCTGTCTGGTGCCATAGAGCGCGCCCGCGCTCGCTTCGAAGCCGAACAGCCCGGCATTGTCATCGGCTTTCACGCCGCCGCTGATTGGGAAGACCAGGCCAAGCTCGACGCCGCTCGTGCCGACATTGCCCGCGGCGATATTATCGTTACCTCGATGATCTTCCTCGAAGACCAGATCCGCGCCATCAAGCCGGCGCTGGAGGCGCGGCGTGAGGCCTGCGACGCCATGGTCAACCTGATGTCGGCGTCCGAAATCGTCAAGCTGACGCGGATGGGCGATTACCGCATGGATGCGCCACCGAAAGGGCCCTTGGGCTGGCTGAAAAAGCTGCGCGGCTCATCCAAGGAAGGTGCCCCTAACAGCGGCGCCGCGCAAATGGCGGTGCTGCGCCGGCTGCCGAAGCTGCTCAAGTTCGTCCCCGGCACGGCCCAAGATGTCCGCGCCTATTTTCTGACCATGCAATATTGGCTGGCCGGATCGGACGACAACGCCTTTTCGATGGTGCGCGCCCTGGTCGATCGCTACGCTGACGGCCCGCGCCGGCACTTGCGCGGCGCCAACAAGGCGGATGCGCCGCAGGACTATCCCGACATCGGCGTCTATCATCCCGACATTCCGGGCGGCATCAGTGCCAACCTCGCCGACCTGCCGCAGCGCGCCGAAGCCAAAGGCACCATCGGATTGGTGTTGCTGCGCTCTTACGTGCTGGGCAAGGATGCGGCGCATTATGACGGCGTCATCCGGGCGATGGAGGCACGCGGCCTCAACGTCATCCCGGCGTTCTCCGGTGGCCTCGATGCCCGCGGCGCGATGGAGGCGCTGTTCATGGCCGATGGCGTCGCCACCGTTGACGCCGTCGTCAATCTGACCGGCTTCAGCCTCGTCGGTGGCCCGGCCTATAATGACGCCAAGGCCGCCGAGGAAATCCTTGCCCGCCTTGATAGGCCCTACATCGCTGCCCATCCGGTCGAGTTTCAGTCGTTGCAAGGTTGGGGCGCCAACAAGCAAGGGCTGCTTCCACTCGAATCGACGATCATGGTCGCAATTCCGGAACTCGATGGCGGCACCGTGCCCATGGTGTTCGGCGGCCGCTCCGATGGCTCGGATGCACCGTGTACCGGCTGTGACCGCCGTTGCACCTGGTCGGTGGGTGGGCAAGTGCGGGCGATGCAAAGCTGCCCCGAACGCGCCGAGGCGATGGCAGCGCGGGTGCTCAAGCTGGCGGCGCTGCGCCGCAGTGCAGAGGCGGACCGCCGCATCGGCGTCGTTCTGTTCAACTTCCCACCGAACGGCGGCGCGGCCGGCACCGCGCAGTTTCTCGCGGTATTCGAATCGCTCCACGAAACGTTGAAACGCTTGCAATCCGAAGGTTACAGCGTCGAAGTTCCGGCCACCGCTGACGACGTCCGCCGCCGTATTCTAGGCGGCAACGCCATGGCTTATGGCATGGAGGCCAATGTCCACGCCAAGGTCAGCGCCGATTCGATCGTGGCGCGCGAGCCGTTCCTGAAAGAAATCGAAGCCGAATGGGGCGCCGCCCCCGGCAAGTTCCAGACCGACGGCCAGAATGTCTTCATTCTCGGCGCGCAATTCGGCAACGTCTTCATCGGCATCCAGCCTGCACTGGGCTATGAAGGCGACCCGATGCGGCTGTTGTTCGATGGCCGCTTTGCCCCGACCCACGCCTTCATGGCGTTCTATCGCTGGATGCGCGACGACTTTTGCGCCGATGCGGTGTTGCATTTCGGAACCCATGGCAGCCTGGAATTCATGCCCGGCAAGCAGACCGGTCTCAGCGCTGATTGCTGGCCCGAACGGCTGATCGGCGACTTGCCCAACATCTATCTCTATGCCGCCAACAACCCTTCCGAAGGCGTGCTGGCCAAGCGCCGCTCCGCCGCAACCCTGGTCAGTTATCTGACCCCGGCGTTGACCAATTCCGGTGTCTACAAGGGTCTGTCCGACCTCAAGGCCACTGTTGAACGCTGGCGCAGCGCCGACCCGGCCAGCGACGAACTCGCAGCGCTCGGCGAGGTCATCGCCGAACAGGCGGCGGCACTCGATCTCGATGGCGGCGATGTGCCGGCGCTTGCTGCCAAACTCTATGAAATCGAGCGTGAACTGATCCCGCAGGGGCTGCATGTTGCAGGGCAAGCCGCGACGCCCGAAGAACGTATCGACATGCTCGCCGCGGTCGCCAGCACCCGCGATGCGCTGGTGCCGCGCGCCGCCATCGAAGCGATTGTCGCCGGCACCGCCAGCTTCGACTCGCCGATCATGAAGGAACTCGCCGCGCTCAACGCTGCGTTGGCGACCAACCACGAAATGGATGGTCTGGTTCAGGCGCTGAAGGGCGGCTATGTCCGTCCTGTCTCGGGCGGCGACATCCTGCGCGCTCCGGAAATCCTGCCCACCGGTCGCAACATCCACGGCTTCGATCCGTTCCGCCTGCCGTCCGCCTATGCAGTCAAGGATGGCGCGGCCCAGGCGCAGCGGCTGGTCGAGCGCAGCGTCGAGGATTCGGGACATATCCCTGAAACCGTCGCCATGGTGTTGTGGGGCACCGACAACCTTAAATCCGAAGGTGCGCAACTCGCGCAGGCGCTCGCTCTCATCGGCGCGCGGCCGCGGTTTGACAGCTACAACCGTCTTGCAGGTGCCGAACTCATCCCGCTGCTCGAACTCGGTCGGCCACGCATCGACGTGGTTGTCACCTTGTCGGGTGTTTTCCGCGATCTACTGCCGCTGCAAACCCGGATGCTCGCCGAGGCGGCGCTGCTCGCGGCGCAGGCCGACGAACCGACGACGCATAATTTCGTTCGCAAGCACAGCCTGGCGCACGCTGCCGAGCACGGCTGCGACCTCGAAACTGCTGCGCTGCGCGTCTATTCGAATGCCGAAGGAGCTTATGGCGCCAACGTCAACCTGCTGATCGATTCGAGCGGCTGGACCGATCCCGACGAACTCGCCGACTGTTATGAACGGCAAAAGGGCTACGCCTATGGCGTCAAGGGTACCCCGGTGCGCCAGGCCGGGCTTTTGGCATCAGCACTTAAAACCGTCGATTGTGCCTATCAGAACCTTGAAAGTGTCGAGCTCGGCATCACCGCCATCGATCAATATGTCGATACATTGGGCGGCATCAGCCGCGCCATCACCCGCGCCAAGGGCGGCACCACTGCGCCCGTCTATATCGGTGATCAGTCGCAGGGCGCCGGCAAGGTCCGCAGCTTGCAGGAACAGGTGGCGCTGGAAACCCGCACTCGCATTTTGAACCCGGTCTGGCAGGAAGGGCTGCTGCGCCATGGCTATGAAGGTGTGCGCCAGATCGAAGCCAGTGTGACGACAACGAT
>JAYUUE010000199.1:0-12162 GCA_043754785.1 Polymorphobacter sp.
GGATTATTTCTCGACTGTCTACGGGCCATGGGTCTGCCTGCATTGCTCTAACCCGGACCGCATAACGCATGCGGGGCCCATTTCCCAATCCCGGAAAACAGGCCCTCACATGCGATTTAGTTCTGATAACCAGGACGCGGCGTCCCCGGCCTTTGTCGTTGCTGCTGCTGGTAGGGCTGCTGCTGATATGGCTGTTGCTGGTAGGGCTGCTGCTGATATTGCTGCGGCTGCCCACGCCCTCCCATATCCTGCTCGGTCACCGGCGACAGCTTGATTTCCACCCGGCGGTTCTGCGCGCGGCCATCTTCGCTGTCGTTGCTTGCAATCGGCATCGACTTGCCAAAGCCGCGCGTCGCAATGCGCGGGCGTGCCACACCCTGATAGCTCAGATAATCTGCAACCGACGTCGCCCGCTGCTCCGAAAGCCGCTGGTTGATCGCCACCGTCCCGACCGAATCGGTATGTCCCGACACATCGACGAAGGTCGACTGGTATGAGGCCAGCGTCTGCGCCACCTGATCGAGCGCTGGACGAAACTCGGGATTTACCGTTGCCGAATTGAAATCGAATGTCACCCCCGATGGCAGCTTGAGATTGATCTCGTCGCCCTGCCGCTCGACCTCGATGCCACTGCCGGCGGTGCGCGCCCGCAATTCGCGCTCCTGCTTGTCCATGTAGCCGCCGATCGACGCCCCGGCGATGGCGCCGATTCCGCTGCCGATCAGCACTTCGGCGCGGTTGTTACGACCGCCCAGCAACGCCCCCAGCAATGCACCTGCGCCGGCGCCGGCGAGCGCGCCGCCGCCCGCGCGTGTCATGCCCTGTTGCCCGGTGTTGGGATCGGTCACGCAGGCGGCAAGCGCCAGGCTCGACACCGTGACGGCAACGATAATTCGGGTTTTGAACAGCATTCGGGTCTCCATTTCAGACTGACTGCGACATAACGACAGCGCGCCAGCTTCACAACAATTGCCATCCCATGTCATTGCTGAGCCAAATCTGAACGGCCTGCCCATTCGCCCCTTCGCGCCAGCCGCTTTTACCCCTATGGTGGAAATGAGCGGGCAATGCGGCCCCGCGCCGCCGCACGGAGCCGATGCAGCCTTTTCCCTGGTTGGATGTCGCCATCATCCTGGCGCTGATCCTGCTCAACGGCGTTCTGGCCATGTCGGAACTCGCCATCGTGTCCTCGCGCCGCCCGCGGCTGCGTGGTATTGCCGCCAACGGCAGCCGGGGTGCGGCGGCGGCACTTCGACTGGCCGCCGATCCGGCCAAGTTCCTGTCATCGGCGCAGATCGGCATCACGCTGGTCGCCATCGTCAATGGCGCCTTTTCGGGCGAAGCGCTCGCTGGCCCCGTCGCCGAGCGGTTGACGGCGTGGTTCGGCGTCACTCCCCACCTTGCCAGCAATATCGGGCTATCGATCGTCATCGTCACCATCACTTATGTCTCGCTGATCTTCGGTGAACTTGTCCCCAAACAGTTTGCCCTGCGGTCCCCCGAATCGATTGCCGTCGCGGTGTCGCCGGCAATGGAGATACTGACGGTCGTCGCCGCGCCCTTTGCCTGGTTGCTCGACAAGTCATCGTCGCTGGTTTTCCGCATCCTGGGACAACGCCGCGATGCCGACCACAGCGTAACCGAGGAGGAACTGCGCTCGGTCGTGCAGGAAGCCGAAACCGCCGGCATCATCGAGGAAAGCGAACGCCAGATGATCTCCGGCATCATGCGCCTCGCGGACCGGCGGGTGCGCGGCGTGATGACCCCGCGCGGGCTCGTGGATTGGATCGACGCCGACATGGACGAAGCCGCCATCCGCGCGCATCTGGCAGCCAGCCCGCACACCCGTATCCCGGTGGCGCGCGGCACCGTCGATGACATCATCGGCGTGCTCCAGGCGCGCGACGTCGTGCAGGCGCTGATCGAAGGCCGGCCGCTCGATATCGCGGCGTTGGCGCGGCCAGCCCCCGTGATTCCAGATGTCATCGATGCCGTCGACGCGCTGGCGGTGCTGCGCGACGCCGCCATCCCCATCGCGTTGGTCCATGACGAATACGGCCATTTCGAAGGCATCGTCACCCCCGCCGACCTGCTCGCCGCCATCACCGGAGAGTTTCGCTCCGACGTCGATGATTTCAGCGACCCGCCGGCTGTCGAACGCGACGATGGCTCCTGGCTGTTCTCCGGCGCGCTCCCCGCCGATGAAATGGCCGACCGCCTGGGCTTCGATCTGCCCGAAGCCCGCGATTACGAAACCGTCGCCGGCTTCGTCCTTGAACACTTCCGCCACCTCCCCGAAACCGGCGAAACCTTCATCCTCAAACGCTGGAAATTCGAAATCGCCGACATGGACGGCCGCAAAGTCGACAAGGTGCTCGCCATGCCGGTGCGCACCGCGCTGACCTCCTGATTTTGGACCCGAACGCGCCGTTAATCCGCGCATGCGGGGCGACGGTCGAAAGCACGTCAGGGCCCTACTTCCGCGCTGGAAACGGCGGCACACTTGCCGCGACCGGATCGAGCCGCACCCACAGCGCCAGCCCGCCCGCGGCCGCGACCAGCAGCAGCGCCGCCACCCATGCCGCCCGCCGCGACACACGCGGCAGCAGCGGCCATAGCAACAGCATCGCCAGCGGTCCAAACACCGCTGCAACCGATGGCATTCCCGCACCTATCCCCAGCAATATGCTATGCGCCAACCCACCCAACCACGCCAATGCCACCACCGCGACCACCATCGCCAACGGCGTCGCCAACCCCGGCGCGCGCGCTGCGACCACCATCACCACGCCCGCCAACAGCAGTGGTAGCGTGAAAATCGCCCCCGCCGCCGGCAGCGCCACCTGCACTGCCACCGCCAGAACCAGGCTCAACCCCGCCAGCCCCAACCAGCCGTCCCACAGTGTCCGCCGCCCCGGCAGCAGCGCCACTGCAATGCACAGTCCCGCGCCAACCAACAGCAGCGCCTGCACTTCCAGCCGCGGCAGTGCCGCCAGCCGGTCATAATAGTTGGTCTCACCATCGGCACCCGACAGCAGATTGCCGAAATACAGCAACGCCGCCGCTGCCGCTGTGAACACCAGCCCGTCGAGAATACCCCCGGCAACCCCCGGCCAGCGCCATTCATCGCGAACGCCGCGCCCGGCGACCACCACCAGCAGCACCGCCAGCCCGATCAACACCCATCCCACCACCGGCGGATAGGCAAAGGTGAATGCCCCCAGCACGTCACCGAACACCACATCGGGCGCTGCGGCGGGCAGTGCAGCCGCCGTGACCAGCGCTCGCGTCAGGTCCAGCCCCTGCGACCCCAGATGCTGCAACGACCCCTGCTCGAGATTATCCGGCGTCGCCAGCGGCGAATGATACAGGCCGGCACGCCCGGTAAATGCCAGGTTGAACCCCGGAATCCCGCGCTTCAACGACGCTGTAAGGTCGGTCGAGTTCGGCAACAGCGAGTATAATTTCACTGCCATCGATGTCGTCGAAGGCTGCTGCACCACCCCCTTGTACAGGTCGATCATCCCGCCGGCCTTCGGTCCCGTCTCGAACATGAAGGCCCGGCCACCGCCGCCGCGCGTTTCCATGTTGACGATGGCGCCGATCCGCTCTGCCAGCGGATCGCCCGTGGCGCCTTCGGCAAAGAATCCCCGCGCCCCGACCAACCCCAGCTCCTCGGCGTCGGTCAGCAACACCACCAGATCACGCGCCTGCGACTCTTCCGGAACCGCCCGCGCAATCTCCAGCGCCGCCGAAACCCCCGCCGCATCATCAGCCGCCCCCGGCGACGCCGCCACACTGTCGTAATGCGCCATCATCATCACGGCGGGCGCCGCCGGATCACGGCCCGGCCGCAGGGCGATGATATTGACTGCGCTCGCCAGTTCGGCGTCGGTAATGCCCCATTCGCGCATGCGCTTCAGCGCCTTTTCGGGCAATGGCACCGCCGACTGGCGCACGGTGAAGCCCAGCCCGCGCAACCGCTCGGTCAGATGCGCACGCACTACATCATTTCCAACCGACCCCGTGGGGTGCGGTTCGCGCGCCATCATCCGCACATCGGCCATGGCCCGTCCGGCCGAAAACACCTCGGGCGGCGCATTGGCCGGCAGCGGCGCCGGCGGCATCGCCGCCCAGGTTCCGAGCACCGCCGCCGCGATCAGCGTCGTCAGCAACGCCAGCCATCTCATCATGCCAGTTCCCCCACCCCCGCGTTGTTAGCCGTGATGGCACCGCACGCCAACCGGTTCAGCCTATCCCCGGTCCTGCACGGCCCGTCCCGGCCCCGGCAACCATGCCCGTCGCCCGGTGTTCAGACCGCAACAGGGCAGCACATGATTGGAGAAATTCGCAAGACACCCGAGATATTCATCGCCGCAGCGCTGATCGCCGGCCTTGCCGGCAGCAGCGTAATGGCAGCGCCCAAACATGCCGGCAGCGCCGCCGAACGCACCGCGACCAAGAAACTCAACGAACAGCAACTTGCATCGGCTGGCAGCTATTCAGCAGCGCCCGGCACGGCACCGGCCATGGCGCCATCAGCAGCAGCGCCGACGGAACCCGGCGGCGCCGATGGAGCCGGCAGCGCCGCCTGAGGCCGTCGCGCCGACCGCGCCGCCGCAGTAACGCGAAGCAGGCGGAATGAAGAAGGGCGGTGCCAACCGGCGCCGCCCTTCTTCATGCCAGACGAAACGCCCCGCGCCGGAACCAGGCGATGATCAGGCAAGCGACGCCCAGCCCGATCGCCATCGCCGGCGACCCGCCGAGCACCGTCACATGCGCCACCGTCGCGCCGACCATAACCACCGCCAGCATCGCCGCCGCGCCGGCAGTAAAGCGCGGCACGAGCAGCCCGATACCGCCGAAAACCTCCAGCGTACCGGTCAGGATGCGGAACCATTGCCCCAGCCCGACCTTGGCAAACGCCATTACCATCATCGGATCGGCCATCAGCTTTTTGGAACCGGCCATCAGGAAAATCGCCGCGCACGCCGCTTGGAGTGCCCACAACAGCATGTTGGCGGTCTTGTTCACGGTCACACCGCCCCACATTTCTGCGCCTGCGCCCAAGCCAGATCAGCAAGCATCTCGACGCCTTCGGCGCTCTTTTTCGCGTGCGCACTCGCCGCCGTGCCGCGCACTACCCGGCCGCGAATGCCATGGATGATCCCGGCCAGCCGAAACAGGTTGTAGGCGAGATAGAAATCGAGATTGTCGATGCCGCTGCGCCCGGTGCGCGCGCAATAGGCTGCCACATATTCGGCTTCGGTCGGCAGCCCCAATGCCTGCAGATCATTGCCCGCCAACCCCGTCGTCGTCGAAGGCGGCATCCGGTACATCATCAGATGATAGCTGAAATCCGCCAGCGGGTGGCCCAGCGTCGAAAGTTCCCAATCGAGCACCGCCAACACCTTGGGTTCAGCCGGGTGAAAGATCATGTTGTCGCAGCGATAATCGCCATGGACGATGCTGGTTTCATCACCCGGCGGGATGTTCGCCGGCAACCATTCGACCAGTTTGTCCATCGATGGCACGCGCCCGGCATCGGGGTCCTCGATATATTGCCGCGACCAGCGTCCGATCTGGCGGACGAAATAGTTACCCGGCTTGCCGAAATCGCTCAGGCCCGCCTTGTCGATGTCGATCATATGCAGATCGGCAATTATCTTGTTCATCGCGTCGAAATAGGCAGCGCGATCATCCCGCGCCACCTCGGGGAAGGTCGCATCCCAGATCACCCGGCCATCGACACAGTCCATGATGTAGAACCAGGTGCCAATCACTTCGTCGTCAGTGCACAGCCCAAAGGTGCGCGGCGCCGGAAAGCCTTGGCCGTGCAGCGCGGTAATGACCTTGTATTCCCGGTCGACGGCGTGGGCGGAGGGCAGCAACACGCCTGGCGGCTTGCGGCGCAGCACGTAATTCTGGCGCGGCGTCATCAGCTTGTAGGTCGGATTCGACTGCCCGCCCTTGAACTGCTGAACCGTCAACGGCCCTGCAAAGTCTTCGACATGATCCGCCATCCACGCTGTCAGCCGCGCAATATCGATTTCCTGACCGCTTCGCACCTCGCCGGCCCCGGAAAACTGCTGCTGGCGCTCGCTCATGCTATTCCCCAAAACGCTGTCGGTTATACTTGGCCGATATCGCGCCGATAAAAGCCGCCGTGCCAGCGGATTTTTCTGATAGCTGCATAGGCGAGTGCGCGGGCTTCGCCCAGATTGTTGCCCAGCGCCGAAATGGTCAGCGCCCGGCCAGCCGCAGCGACCAAGGCCTTGGAACCACTGCGGCGCGTCCCGGCGTGGAACACCTGAACCCCAAGCGCTTCGGCCTGCGCGATATCGGCAATAACCGTGCCCAGCACCGGCGTTCCCGGATAGCCCATCGCCGCATAGACCACGCTGATTGCGGTTTCGGCCGACCAGTTGGCGCTGACCTCCGCCAGCCGCCCCTGCGCGCAAGCCAGCAATATCTCGAGCAGATCGCTGTCCAGCCGCAGCAGCAGCGCCTGCGCTTCGGGGTCGCCGAAGCGGCAGTTATATTCGATCAGCATCGGCCCCTTGGGCGTCAGCATCAGCCCGGCATACAGCACGCCGGTGTAGGGCGTGCCGGCAGCGGCCATGGCTTTCAGCGTCGGCTCGACGATCTCGGCCATCACTCGCGTCAGCATGGCCTCGGTCAGATGTTGCGCGGGCGACACCACCCCCATGCCGCCGGTGTTGGGGCCGCTGTCATCGTCGAAAGCGCGCTTGTAATCCTGTGCCGAGGGCCAGACCTGGACAGTCTTGCCATCCGTCAGCACGAACACGCTGGCTTCCGGCCCTGTCAAGCACTCCTCGATCACCACCGCGCCGTCGATCTGCGCCAGCGCCGCCAGCCCCTCTTCATTGGTTTCCGCCACGGTGACGCCCTTGCCCGCAGCGAGCCCATCGGCCTTGATGACCACCGGCAACGGATGGACCGCCACATAATGATGCGCATCGGCGCCGCTCTCGAAGCGCCGATAGCCGGCAGTCGGGATGCCGGCGGCGCGCGCCAGATCCTTGGTAAAGCCCTTCGAGCCCTCCAGCCGCGCCGCTGCCGCGCTTGGCCCGAACACGGCAATACCGACCGCGCGCAGCGCGTCGACGACGCCGGCGACCAGCGGCCCCTCGGGGCCTACCACCACCAGCCCGATGGCGTGATGCACGGCAAACGCCGTCACGGCCGCTGGGTCGGCAATGGCCAGATCGATACAGGTCGCCACCTGTTCAATGCCCGCATTGCCGGGTGCACATAGAATACGCCCGGCGCGCGGCGACTGCCGCAGCTTCCAGCAAAGCGCATGCTCACGCCCACCGCTGCCAAGGACAAGGATATCGATCGGGGCTGCGGTCATGGTGGCGGGTCATAACAGGGTGGCGTCACGGGGCAAGTGAAGTCGGGGAAAGCGAAACAGTTCCCCTCCATCGCCTTTCGCCCTATGACACGCTGGTGAGCGACGCCCCCGACAACACCCCCGAATATTCGGTCAGCGAAATCGCCGGCGCGCTGAAACGCACTGTCGAAACTGCCTTTGGCCAGGTGCGCGTCCGCGGTGAATTGTCGGGATTCCGTCGCCATGTCTCGGGACACTGGTATGGCGCCATGAAAGACGAGCGGGCCGTTATCGATCTCGTCATGTTCAAGGGCGCCGCCGCAACGCTCAGCTTCCGTCCCGAGGACGGCCTGGAGGTCATTGTCACCGGCAAACTGACCACGTTTCCCGGCCGCTCCAAATACCAGATCGTCGTCGAGCGGATGGAGCCCGCCGGCGTCGGCGCCTTGCTGGCGCAGATCGAGGCGCGCCGGCTCAAACTAGCCGCCGAAGGCCTGTTCGACGTCGCCCGAAAGCGGCCGCTGCCGTTCATCCCGAACGTCATCGGCGTCGTCACCTCGCCCACTGGCGCCGTAATCCGCGATATTCTGCAGCGCCTTGCCGACCGTTTCCCGCGCCACGTCCTCGTCTGGCCCGTGGCCGTGCAGGGCGAAGCGTCCGCTGCCCAGGTCGCCGCCGCCGTGCGCGGTTTCAACGCCATCGCCGCCACCGGCGCCGTTGCCCGGCCGGACCTGATCATCGTCGCGCGCGGCGGCGGCTCGATCGAGGATCTCGCCGCTTTCAACGAGGAAATCGTCGTCCGCGCTGTAGCAGAAAGTCGCATCCCGGTGATCAGCGCCGTCGGACATGAGACCGACACGACGCTTGTCGACTTCGCGGCGGACTGGCGCGCGCCTACCCCCACCGCTGCCGCCGAACGCGCCGTCCCGGTGCGCGCCGAACTCGCCGCCGCCGTCGCCATGGCGAGCGCCCGTCTCGACCGCGCCATGGCTCGGCTGATCGATCAGCGCCGCGAACGTGCCGCCGCCACGGCGCGCCGGCTGCCACCGCCGCGCGCGCTGCTGGCACTGCCCATTCAACGCGCCGATGAACTGTTCGATCGCCTGCCACGCGGCCTGCGCACAACCGCCGCGCACTGGCGCACCCGCGCGACAAGTGCCGGCGCCGCGCTGCGTCCAGCGATGTTGACCGCCCGCCGAGCCCGCGCCAGCATCGCCTTTGCCACCGCGTCGACCAGCCTTGACCGGGCCGCGCGCAGCGTGATCCGCCGCGATGCCGCTGCGCTCGCCGCCCGCGCTGCACAGCTTCGCCCGCTGTTGCTGACCACCACCACCGCCCGCGCCCGCGCCCGTGTCGACCAGGCCGGCCGGCTGCTGCTATCGCTGGGGCCCAGCGAAGTGCTGGCGCGCGGCTATGCTCTCGTCCTTGCTGCGGACGGCACCCTCGTCACCACCGTGGCCGCCGCCGCGCGACAAAGCCGCTTGACGATCCGCTTTGCCGATGGCGAAACTCCGGTCACGCCGGGCACACCCGCCCAAGGAAAGCTGTTCTGATGCTCGATTCACTCGGCCGCGCGGCGCGCCTGCGCTATTTGTCCGGCAGCTACCAGGTGCTGGCGCCCGGTGAGTTTGTGATCTGCGCCGTTACAGGCCGCCGCGTCCCATTGCCCGCACTGCGTTACTGGAGCCATGAGTTCCAGGAAGCCTATGCCGATGCGGTCATTGCCACCAACCGCTATGCTGAAATGCAGGCAAAGGGCCGGATTTGAGCCTTTTCGCATTCTCGCTGGTATTGGCGCTGGTCACCGCACCGGCGCCCATAATCCTCAGCCAGGGTGACATTTACATTGGCCATCTGCCCAATGGCGCCCATGATTTGCGCCTCGATGGCAAGCCCGTTGCCAGCACCACCGGCGGCGATTATCTGTTCGGCATCGGCCGCGACGCGCCGGCGGCAGCGCGCCTGCAATATAGCCTTGCCGATGGCACCAATGTGACCCGCGCGATCACCATCATCCCGCGCGCGTGGAGCATCCAGTTACTCCCCGCCTTGCCCCTGCACCCGGTGCCCGACGCCGAATTCGACGCCCGGCGCCCGGCCGAACTTGCCCGGATCGCCGACGCCCGCGCGGTCATCTCGGACGTCCGGGGCTGGCAGCAGCGCTTCATCCGCCCCGCCCCCGGCCCGGTCACCGGTGTCTACGGCTCGCAGCGCATCCTTGCCGGCACCCCCGCCGCGCCGCACGCCGGCGTTGATTTCGGCGCTGCCACCGGCACGGCAGTGGTGGCGCCTTCAGCGGGCATTGTCCGTCTCGCCTCGGGGCCATTCACTCTGGAAGGCAACCTCGTCATCGTCGATCATGGCATGGGGCTGGTCTCGGCGTTCCTGCATCTGTCACGCATCGACGTAAAGGTCGGCGACGTCGTCAAGCAGGGTCAGCGTCTAGGTGCCGTTGGCGGCACCGGCCGCGCCACCGGGCCGCATCTGCATTGGGGCCTCACCTGGACGGACGTCCGGGTGGATCCCGCCCGGCTGCTGGACAATCCCAAATGACCGACACCGCTGCCAGCCTCAACGCCGCCGGCTTGCGTGCCCTCAACACGGGCGATTTCGGCGCCGCCATCACCCGGCTGCGCCGCGCCGTCGCGCTCGATCCAACCTCGGCGTTGTTGTGGTACAACCTCGGCAACGCGCACCTGGCGGCCGATGATCTGCCCGCCCACGACCAGGCGCTTGATGACGCGCTGAACCGTGACCCCTATTTCGGCCATGCCTTGCTCGCCAAAGGCCGCCTGCTCGAAGCCGCCGGCGATGCCATGGGCGCCATCGCCCATTACCAGCGCCTGCTCGCTGCGCTCGATCCGGCTGCGCCGATGGGCCCCGGCTTTGCCGCAGGCATCGCCCATGCACGCAGCGTCCTCGCCGCCCAAAGCACCGCGCTCGAAGTGGCGCTGGAAGCTGCGTTCGCGGCGCGTCTCGACGCTGCACCCTCGCAAACCACCGAGCGCTTTCGCCACGCGATCGAGATCGGCCTCGGCCGCCGTCGCATCTTCCACCCGCAACCGCTGGTGTTGGCCTATCCCTATCTGCCGCCGGTGCAATTTTTTGATCGTGCGCTGTTCCCGTGGTTGCCGCAGCTCGAGGCCGCTACCCCGATCATTCGCGCCGAACTCGAGGCCATGCTCGCCGATGGCGGTGCCAAGGGCTCTGCTGACGGCTTTGCCCCCTACGTCGCCTATCCCGCCGGCGCCCCGGTCAACCAATGGGCCACGCTCAACCACTCCGATGCCTGGGCGGCGCAGTTTCTCATCCAGCACGGCGTCCCGCAAACACGCGTCCGCGCCCGCTGCCCGCAAACCGCGGCACTGCTCGATACGCTGCCGCTGTTCGATTGCCCGGGGCGCGGTCCGGTAGCGTTCTTCTCGCTGCTCAAGCCCCACACCCATATCCCGCCCCATACCGGCGCCACCAACATTCGCACGATCATCCATTTGCCGTTGATCGTTCCGGAGCTGTGTGGCTTTCGGGTTGGCAACGAAAGCCGGCCGTGGGTGGAGGGTGAGGCCTTCGCCTTCGACGACACCATCGAGCATGAAGCGATGAACGGCTCGGACCAGCTGCGCGCCGTGTTGATCATCGATGTGTGGAACCCCTATCTGTCCGTCATCGAGCGCGACTTGCTGCGGGACTATGTCGCGGTGCTCGACGCCCAAGCCCACAAACCCGCACAATTCGGCGCAGCCTGACAGCATTTGATGCGCGGAGCGCCGTAAAACGGCGCCAAGCTGCGTTCATATCGTGTGGCCGCAGCGCAACACTTTTGCGTCGAATAGCCGAAGCTTGTGACGATCACTTTACAACCGGGCCTCTAATCAGAGACAGACAGCGTCAGCTATACCGGCTGAAGCGTCGCGCTGCTGAGGGGCAGAGTCGATTCGAGGTGATGACAGCGAGCTGCGGCGCGCGTGTTTTCGCGGCGATCACCGCTTCAACAATTTTTACGTGAAGGATCAAATTGTGATTGCTGCGAAGACTTCGCTCAACCGGGCCGCTTTGAAGGGCAGTGCCGCCACGCTCGTGATCGCCATGCTGGCGATGCCGGTTGCCGCTTTCGCCCAGACCGCAACTGCCGCTGCGGCTGCTGCCGAAGAGGAAGGCACCATCGTCGTCACCGGTTCGCTGATCAAGAACCCCAACTTGGTGTCGTCGGCCCCGGTGACCGTGACCACCGCCGAAAGCATTCAGTTGCGCGCGTCGAACGTCGCCGAAGAAGTCCTGCGCGATATTCCGGGCGTCGTTCCCAGCATCGGTTCGGCCGTCAACAACGGCAACGGCGGCGCTTCGTTTGTCGATCTTCGCGGCATCGGTTCGACTCGCAACATCGTGCTGCTCGATGGCAACCGCATCGCGCCGTCGGGCCTCGCTGGCCGCGTCGATCTCAACAACATTCCGCTGGCTCTAGTCGAGCGCGTTGACTCGCTGACCGGCGCCGCCGTGACGACCTATGGCGCCGATGCCATTTCCGGTGTCGTCAACTTCGTGACCAAGCAGGATTTCTCGGGCGTCGATCTTCAGTTGTCGAATTCGCTGACTGAAAAGGGCGACGGGCAGACCTTCCGCGCCGATCTGACCGTCGGCGGCAACTTCGACGGTGGCCGCGGTAACGCCGTGCTGTCGATGGGCTATCAAAGGGCTGACCCAGTCTATCAGGGCGCGCGTGATTTCTCAGCCACCAACCTTGACTCGTTCTCGGGCGCGGTCAGCGGTTCAGGGACGTCGATCCCGTCGCGTTTCTCGGGCACCCG
>JAYUUE010000200.1:0-4001 GCA_043754785.1 Polymorphobacter sp.
CCGCGAGCAGCATTGAAAAGGCCACGGCGGCGGCAGCGACGCCGCCCACCTTGATCACCTCACAGCGACTGATCTCCAAGTCGTGCCGCCCCGAAAAACAAGCCTGCTGTGCCTGCCACGCCGGTTGCGGACTATCGCTCGCAGCCTTGCCTTGTCAACGAAGCCGCCCGGCACACTGCGGTTTTTCCTTATCATGGCGTTCAGGCGGTCCGGAACGCGTTGGTGATCGGATAACGCCGGTCCCGACCAAAGTTGCGTGATCCGATCTTCACCCCGGGCGGCGCTTGTCGCCGCTTGTACTCGGCAATATTGAGCAGCCGCTCGATCCGCGCCACCACGCCGGCATCGTTGCCCTGCGCCACCAGTTCCGCTGCCGACCGTTCATTTTCGACCAGCCCGAGCAGGATGCGGTCGAGCAGATCGTAGGGCGGCAGGCTGTCGGCATCCTGCTGGTTGTCGCGCAGTTCCGCCGACGGCGGCTTGTCGATCACCCGCTGCGGCATCACTGGACCGGCTGGACCCATTGCCAACCGCGGCCGATGGCCGTTGCGCCACGTGCACAGCTTGAACACCGTCGTCTTGTAAACGTCCTTCAGCACCGAATAGCCGCCGGCCATGTCGCCATAGATCGTCGCATAACCCACGCTCATCTCGCTCTTGTTGCCGGTGGTCAGCAGCATCGGCCCGAACTTGTTCGACACCGCCATCAGTGTCAGGCCCCTGATCCGCGACTGGACATTCTCCTCGGTGGTATCGGCCGCCTTGCCGGCAAACAACGGCGACAGCATCGTTCCAAATGCGTCCATTGCCGGGCCGATGCCGATGGTATCGAGCCGGCAGCCGAGCAGCCGCGCGCAATCGGCTGCATCCTCCAGGCTTTCGCGGCTGGTATAGGGCGACGGCATCATCACGCACCACACGCGGTCGGCCCCCAGCGCATCGACCGCCACGGCCGCCGAAATCGCCGAATCGATGCCCCCCGACAGCCCGAGCACCACCCCTGGAAAGCCGTTTCGGTTGACGTAGTCGCGCAGCGCCAGCAGCATCGCATGATAAATATCGGCCGGGTCTTCATCGAGCTGGGCCCGCGGCCCCGGCGCGCACGCCCAGTGGTGGCCGATCAGGCTGCGCGTCCAGTGGGTGGTGACAACGCCTTCCTCCCAATCCGGCATCTGCACCGCCAGCGACCGGTCGGCGTTGATGACAAAGCTGGCGCCATCGAACACCAGTTCATCCTGCCCACCGACGCGGTTGAGATAGACCAGCGGCAACCCGCTTTCGGTGACGCGCGTCACTGCCAGGCTGAGCCGCCGGTCGTCCTTGCCGGTTTCGAACGGTGAGCCATTGGGCACGATCAGCAACTCCGCGCCGGTTTCCGCCAAGCATTCCGTGACATCCGCCGACCACATGTCCTCGCAGATCGGCACCCCGAGCCGCATCCCGCGAAACGCGAGCGGCCCCGGCAACGGCCCGGGTGCAAACACCCGTTTCTCGTCGAATGTGCCATAATTCGGCAGGTCATGCTTGCGGGTAATGCCGGCAATCTTGCCGCCATCGAGCAGGAACATCGCATTGTGCAAGCGGTCGTTTTCCGCCAGCGGCGCGCCGACCAGCAGCGCCGGCCCGCCATCGGCAGTGGCGGCGGCAAGCTGTTCGACCCGCGCCATTGCCGCTGCCACCAGCGCCGGCTTCAGAACCAGGTCCTCAGGCGGATAGCCGACCACCGACAGCTCCGGCGTCACCAGCAGATCGGCCTCAGGCGCCTGCGCCCGCGCTGCCAATATGGCATCGGTATTGGCCGCCAGCCCGCCCACCGAAGCGTTCAACTGGGCAAGGGCAAGCGCGAGCGTCATGGTCATCATGCCGGTTTACGGGCGGAGCGAAGGCGCGGCAAGTTTACAGCCGCGTTCGGCCCGTGAAGGCCATCGCGGCGCGCAGCTCGCTGCGCAGCAACGCCAGCATGTGCGTCACCCCGGCTTCGCCGCCTGCTGCCAGCGCCCACACCCAAGCCCGCCCGAGCAGCACGCCATCGGCACCCAGCGTCAAATAGCGCAGCACATCGAGCCCCGACCGCACCCCGCCATCGGCAAGGACGGTCATCGCACCCCCCACCGCATCGCGAATCGCCGGCAGCGCCCGCACCGCCGACACCGCACCATCAAGCTGCCGCCCGCCATGGTTGGAAACGACGATGCCATCGGCGCCGGCGGCAAGCGCGGCGCGGGCATCATCGGGGTGCAGGATGCCCTTGATGACCAACGGCCCCGGCCATTGCGACCGCACCCATTCGATATCGGCCCAGGTCGCTGCGGGGTCGAAATTGGCGCCCAGCCAAGCCAGAAAATCCCCGAGCGGCGTCGCCGCGTCGGTCACACCCGCCACATTGCCCAGAGTCAGCGGCTGGCCACCCACCCCGACGTCCAGCGCCCAGCCAGGTCGCACCGCCACCTGCGCGCCGCGCCTCAGCCGCCCCACCAGCCCCGGCGCGCCGGCCAGCCCAGACCGGACATCGCGATAACGCGCGCCCGGCATCGGCAGATCGACGGTAAAGACCAGCACCGGGCAACCGGCAGCCTGCGCCACTGCAATCATGTCGGCCACAAACCTCCGATCACGCAGCATGTAGAGCTGGAACCACGGCGCCACCCCGGCACCTTTGGTGACTTCGGTAATCGGGCAAACCGCGACCGTCGACAGCGTGAACGGCAGGCATGCCGCCTTCGCTGCCCGCGCCGCCTGCACTTCGCCGCGCCGCGCCGTCATACCGGCAAGACCGATCGGCCCGAGGATTACTGGCATCGCCATCGGCTGGCCAAACAGCGTCACCGCCGTATCGATGTTCGACACATCGACGAGGACGCGCTGATCCAACGCCATCTCGGCGAGGTCGCCGACATTGCGCCGCAGCGTCGTCTCGGCATAGCTGCCGCCATCGATGTAATCGAACAGGAAACGTGGCAGCCGGCACCGCGCCGCCGCGCGATAGTCCGGGATACTGGCGGGGATCACCGGCGGCGTCAGCCCGGCTCGTCGAAGCCGACAGATCGGGCTGCCTCGTCGAAGCCGACAAACCGCGCCGCCTCGGCGACCGACTTGCGTTCCGACACCACGGCGTTGGCCGGAAAGCTGTCGTCAGGCCAGCCCAGCGCGATGCTCTTCATAATGATCTGGTCGTCCGCAATGCCAGCATGTTCGCGCACCACCGGGGACTGCATGATGCCTTGGCTGTTGATGACGGCACCCAGCCCGCGCGACCAGGCGGCGTTGACCAGCGCCGTCGCCACCGCGCCGCAATCGAACGGCGTGTCGTCGCTGCCATCGAGCACCCGGTCATAGGTGATGATGACGCAGACCGGCGCGTCGAACTGCCGAAATCCGCGCAGCACCCAGTCCTGCCGCATCGCCGCATCGTCGCGGGCGATGCCCATGGCGGCGAACAATTGCTTGGCCACACCGACCTGGCGATCACGGTGCTGCCCGGCGAATGCTTGGCCCGTGCGGAATTCGCGTGATTGCGGCACGCCGGCCAGGGTGCGTTCGGTATTGCCGGCGCGGATCCGCGCCAGCGGTTCCCCGCTGACGATGGTGAAGTTCCACGGCTGGGTGTTCATCGACGACGGCGCCCGCATGGCGAGGCCGATGACTTCCTCGATCAGCGCCCGCGGCACCGGATCGGGCTTGTAGCCGCGGATGCTGCGGCGGCCCAGAATGACGTCGTCGAATTGCATGCGCTGGCTCCATAAACGGCAGGGTGCGACATGGTCGTAGCGACTTGCGCGGCCTGCGGAACCCTGTCGTTTGCGCGAAGGGTTGCCGAAGGTGGCCGCTTCAGCCGGATGCAACGCTGGTCAAGTTTGCGCCGCGTTACCGCATGGACCGCAGTCTAGCACTACTTTGGCAGAAGTTGATTTTTCGATTTCCTTGAGGCGATTTCCCTGATTCATAGGGAGCCAGCTTTATGGGAGGCTGGCGATGTCGGACGACTGGCGTGGCGATCTGGA
>JAYUUE010000201.1:0-12093 GCA_043754785.1 Polymorphobacter sp.
CGACGCAAATGTCTCGCCGCTGGCGCTATTCCCCCCTCAGGACCAAGCGGCATGGCATGAGGCCATATTGACCGAAATCCTCGATGAACGTCTGCCACCCAGGCGGCATCGCCGTATCAAGCGTGGCGTAAAACGAAAGATGAGCAGATATCCAATCCGCCGAAAAGCCGATCAACCTCACAAGCCAATCGACATCTCTAAAACCATCAGAATCATTAAATGAACGGTGTTGGGTTTGGGCCGGAACGATTGGCACGCGTGTCGGTTATGGAGCGCAAAGGCTGGGAAGCAGCCTTTCAAGGAGGGTGAATGCGCGCGACGTCCAGCGCCGACGAGGCTGGCGCGATTGTCGACCCGCAGGGCGCGGTCGAACAGGCAGGGTTGTCATATGTAACCGATGCCGAGCCAGGCATCATCCGCCGCAAGGCGGGAAAGGGCTGGTCGTACCGCCTTCTCGACGGCACAGCGGTTCGCGACAAGAAAACCCTCGGGCGCATCGGCAAGCTCACCATCCCGCCTGCCTATACCGATGTCTGGATCTGCCCAAGTCCCCACGGGCATATCCAGGCGACCGGGCGCGACGCCCGGGGGCGCAAGCAATATCGCTATCACGAGACCTTCCGACAGGTCCGCGACAGCACCAAATACCAACATATGCTCGAATTCGCAGCGGCGCTGCCGGCCATTCGCGGCGCTGTCAATTCCCATATCGCGCTAAAAGGCCTGCCGCGTGAAAAAGTGCTGGCGACCGTGGTTCGCCTGCTCGAAACGACGATGATTCGCGTCGGCAACGACGATTATGCCAGGCAAAACCAAAGCTACGGCCTGACGACCCTGCTCGACCGCCATGTCGCGGTCGATGGCGCCGTCCTGCGCTTTCAGTTCAAGGGCAAGAGCGGCAAGGTCTGGAAACTGCGGCTCGAGGACCGACGGGTCGCCAGGATAGTCAAGGCCAGCCAGGACCTGCCCGGCCAGCACCTGTTCCAATATCTCGACGCAGCGGGCGACCAGCACGAAGTCGGTTCGGGTGACATCAACGGCTATCTGAAGGACATATCGGGCAAGGACATCACCGCCAAGGATTTTCGCACCTGGACCGGCACGGTGCTCGCGGCCATGGCGCTCGCCGAATATAAACGGGTCGATAGCGAAGCGGCGGCGAAGAAGAATATTCGTGCCGCGATCGAAGCCGTCGCGGCACGGCTTGGCAACACGCCGACCGTCTGCCGCAAATGCTATATCCATCCCGAAATCCTCGACAGCTATCTGAGCGACGAATTGCTGCTCGAAGCGCGCGCCGGCGTTGACCAAGCCCTGCGCGACGATGTCGCCGCACTCACCCCGCAGGAGGCGGTCGTGCTGGCCTTTCTCCAGCGCCGGCTCGCCGCAAAGGTGACTCGGTAGCAAGCGACGCGGGTCGGCGCAGGCTGGCCAGCTTGACCAGTGACGTAATTGGTCTAGAATTTCGCCAACATTCAGGCGGGGGCTTCACCGTGCGTATCCTGGTAATCGCGGCGCTTTTGCTAGGATCCGCCGCTGCGGCCAAGGACCCGCCGTCGGGGTCGCCGCCCGGCATTGCGCATGCCATCAGCATGACCGACCGCCCGGCAGATGCCCGCGCCCTCGACGCCAGCCGCAAGCCGGCCGAAGTGCTGAAGTTCCTGGGCCTCAAGCGCGGCGACCGTGTGCTCGATGTTATGACCGGCAGCGGCTATTATGCCGAAATAATCGGCAATGCCATCGGCAGCTATGGCACCGTGCTTGCCGAGGAGCCCCCGGTGTTCGCGGATGACAAATCGCGCGCCGTCTTCGCCGCACTCGTCAAGCGCGTACCCGATGTGACGCGGCTCGAAGTCATGCCCGCCGATCTCGATCCACCGGCCAACAATTTCGACTTCACGCTGATGCACCTGGTCTACCACGACACTTACTGGACCAGCGAAAAGTACAAATTTCCGGCAATGGACCCCAAGGCGATGCTGAAACGCCTATTTGCGGCGACCAAGCCCGGCGGCATCGTCGGCGTCATCGATCATGCTGCGGTGCCCGGCGGCGACACGCGCGAGGTCGTTGACAAATTGCACCGCATCGATCCTGCCGTGGTCAAAGCCGATTTCGCCCGCGCCGGCTTCAAGTTCGAGGCCGAAAGCGACCTGCTGCACATTGCCGGCGATGATCACAGCAAGAGTGTGTTCGACACGGCCGTAAAGGGCCAGACCGACCGCTTCGTCATGCGGTTCCGCAAACCGGCCTGAACTTTGCCGGAAAGCCCAATCGACATCGAAGGTGTGGCGGCGCTGCTGCAATCCCGCCCAAAGCGTCCGCTGCTCGTCGGCATCACCGGCTCGGTCGCCGTCGGCAAGACCTGGCTGGCCGATGCCCTTGCCACACAGCTGGCCCCCGCCGCAGCGCAACTTTCAACCGATGGCTTCCTGTTGCCCAACGCTGTGCTTGAAACACGCGGGCTCATGCTCAAAAAGGGCTTTCCCGAAAGCTATGACGCCGATGCGATGCTGGCGACGCTCGCCGCGCTGCGTGCTGGCCCGGCGCTGGTGCCCGTGCACAGCCATGTCACCTATGACATCGACCCGGCACTGGCCCGCATTGTCCCGCCCGCCGACATCATCCTTGTCGAAGGGCTGGGCCTGTCCGGGTTCCCCGACGGCCGCAGCGCCCGCGACGCGCTTGACGTGCTGATCTATATCGATGCTGAAGTCGCCGATATTGAAGCATGGTTTACCGCGCGCTTCCTAGGCCTTTGGCGCGTCGGTGCGCGTGACCCCGCGTCCTTCTACCACCGCTTCGCCGCCCTGCCCGAAGACCAGGCGGCGGCGCTAGCCCACGCCACCTGGACCAGCATCAACCTGCCCAACTTGATGGGACACATCGCCAAGGCGCGCGCTGGCGCCGATATTGTCTTGCGCAAAACGGCGGACCATCGTCTGCTGCTGGTCCACCACTAAGGCATCAGCGCCGCCCAAATCGGCGATGATCGGGAGAGACAGCATGGGACGCATCGATGGCCGGGTGGCCTTTGTCACCGGCGCCGCCAGCGGCATCGGCCGCGCTGCTGCCATAGCGCTGGCCCGCGAAGGCGCCCGTGTCATGCTGACCGATATCGACGCTCCCGGCGGCCGCGAAACGACGGCGATCATCGAGGCAGCGGGCGGCATTGCCCAGTTTCGCGGCCAGGATGTCGTTGAAGAGGCCCGTTGGGCTGAACTGATGGCTCGCACGCTGACGCTGTTCGGGCGCCTCGACATCCTCGTCAACAATGCCGGCATCGGAATCGGCGTCCCCATCACCGACATGACGCTGGAACAATGGAACCGCCAGCTCGGCATCAACATGACCGGGGTGTTCCTCGGCATGAAGCACGCCATCCCGGCGATGCGCACCGCCAAACCCGAGGGTCCCTACAGGGGCGGCTCGATCATCAACATTTCCTCAGTGGCCGGGCTTGTCGGCTCGGCCGGCCTTGCCGGCTATTGCGCGACAAAGGGCGGCGTGCGGCTGTTCACCAAAGCAGTGGCGATGGAATGCGCCGCAGCGGGTGACGGCATCCGGGTCAATTCGGTCCACCCTGGCATCATCGACACACCGATCTGGGGCAAGATCGACGCCGGCGGCCTGGTCTCATCGATGATCCCCAAAGGCGTCAACGCCGAAGCTGTCGATGCCATCGCTGCCGGCGGCACGCCGCTGGGTTTTGCCGGTGCACCCGCCGATATCGCCGATGGCATCGTTTTCCTAGCCTCGGACGAGTCGCGCTACATGACCGGCAGCGAACTCGTCATCGATGGCGGCTGGACCGCGCGCTGAATACTACTTCGTCCCCCCACCGGCACAGCCGGTAGAGTCGGGAGGGTCGGATGAGGGCTGAAACGTCGCGCTGGCAGCCGAATAATTCAGTCTTCATTCACCCCGAAAATGCGAATCGGTTAGCATTGAGCCTATGCGTGAGGAGTTCTTCGATGAAGACACAGATGTTCACTGCCGGACTTGCTGCCATGATCGCCATGGTCGCCGCACCTGTCGTCGCCCAGGACTATGATCGCGGCGGACGTGCCGGTTACGGCAACGGTGGCGGTGATGGCCGCGAGTTCGGGGGCGGCTACCGCGATGGGTATCGCGGTGGCGGCTATCAAGGCAACAACGGCTATGCCCAAAACGGCGGCTATCGCGGTGATTATGATCGCGGTCGCGGTGGATACGGCGGGAATTATGGCAACGGCTATGGCGGAAACTATGCCGCACCAAACCGGGCATATTATGCACCGCTCCGCGGTAGCTATTACGGCGGCGGTTATGGCGGCAACTATTACGCGCCGCGCGTCGCTTACAACCCTTATGGCTATGCGCGCCCTGTCGTCCGCTTTCGCACCAACTACTACCCACCGGCGTATTTCGCCCGGCCAGTCGTCGTTCAACAGGGCTATTACGGCTCACCGGTCGATTATGGCGCCTATGACAATTATGGCAGTTATGGCTATGGCGCGCCGGTCGTGGCGCAAGTCGCCTATGACAACGGTTATGGCGGTGGCTATGACAACGGCTATTACGGCGGCGGCCGTTATTACAACAACTGCCGCTCGAACAATGCGGCCGGAAACATCATCGGCGCCATCGCCGGTGGGCTGATCGGCAACAGCGTCGCCGGCTATTATGATCGCGGCATCGGCACGGTCATCGGCGCCGGTGTCGGTGCTGTCGCCGGCGGGGCTATCGCCAACAACGGTCGCTGCTGATAGGCCACATTTAAAGGGGGCGGTCGGTAAGACCGCCCCTAATTGGCTTGGATTGCTGACAAAAACGCAGCACCATAACTCGCCAGCTTGCGGTCACCGACGCCGGCAATCCGCCCCAGCGCCGCCGGCGTCTGGGGCCGCGTTGCCGCCATCGCCCGCAACGTCGAATCGTGGAAAATCACATAGGGTGGCAAATTGGCGGCAGCCGCCAATTCGCGCCGTACCGCACGCAGCGCCTCGAAAAGAGCGACATCGCCATCATCCACTGCCGCGAGGGACGCCGCCTGCGCCCGACTGCCCCGCTTGGGCCGGTCGACCATCACCTTCAGGCTGACCGGCACCTCGCCCTTCAAAATCGCCCGCGCCGCTGGCCCGAGCACCACCCCGCCATATTCTCCATCACGAACCAGCGCCTCGCTCGCCTCGAGCTGCCGCGCCAGCGACTTCCAGCCATCGGCCGAAAGCTCCTTGCCGATGCCGAACACCGCCAACCGGTCATGCCCGAACTTTGTCACCTTCTCCGCCGCCTTGCCGAGCAGCACATCGATCAGATGCCCGACGCCAAACCGCTGCCCGGTTCGGAACACCGCCGACAGCAACTTGCGCGCCGCCTCGGTGGCATCCTGCAACGCTGGCGGCTCCAGGCAATTGTCGCAATTGCCGCACGGCGGCGGCGTCGGCTCGCCAAAATATTCGAGCAGCGGAATCCGCCGGCAGCCGCCGGTTTCCAGGAACGCGATCAGCGCCCCCAGCCGCCGCGCTTCCTCGCTCTTGCGCGCCTCGCTGGCGTCGCTTTGTGCGATGAACTGCCGCGCCCGGGCGATATCCTCTGCCCCCCACAACAGATGCGCCGTCGCGGGGTCGCCGTCACGCCCGGCGCGGCCGGTTTCCTGATAATAAGACTCGATCGACTTCGGCAGGCCGATATGCGCCACAAATCGCACATCGGCCTTGTCGATCCCCATCCCGAACGCGATCGTCGCCACCATCACCATATCTTCGCTGGCGACGAAATCCGCCTGGTTGCGCCGGCGCACGGCGGCATCGAGGCCGGCATGATAGGCCCGCGCGTTGATGCCATCCTTGACCAGCCACGCCGCCACCGTGTCGGTCACAGCGCGCGTCGGCGCATAGATGATCCCCGGCCGCCCGGCGTTGGCGGCAATGAACTGCGATAATTGCCGGCGCGGCTCGTCCTTGGCGCGGACTTCGTAGCGGATGTTGGGCCGATCGAACCCGGCCACCACCATGCGGTCGGGGGCGATCCCCAGCTGCTGCAAGATATCGGCGCGCGTTGCGACATCGGCGGTGGCGGTCAAGGCTACGCGCGGCACCCCCGGCAGCGCGTCGCACAGCGCCCGCAGCTGACGATATTCGGGGCGGAAATCATGCCCCCACTGGCTGACGCAATGTGCCTCATCGATGGCGATCAACGCGATCTCGGCGCGCGCCACCAGCATGCGAAAGCCCTCGTTCGCCGCCCGCTCTGGCGCCACATACAGCAGATCGAGCTCGCCATCGCGCAGAGCCCGGATCGTCTCATCGCTGTCCTGCGACTGGCTGTTGAGCGCCCCGGCGCGCACCCCCACAGCGCGCATCGCCCGAACCTGGTCCTCCATCAGTGCTATCAACGGCGAAATCACCAGCCCGCACCCCGGCCGCACAAGCGCCGGAATCTGGTAACATAGTGACTTGCCGCTGCCGGTCGGCATGATCGCCAGCACGTCGCAGCCCGCGCAGACATCGATGATGATGCCCTGCTGCTGGCCGCGAAACGCCGGAAAACCGAACACCGAGTGCAGCACGGCCTCGGGGCTGGAAAGCAGGGATGTGGAAGAGGGTGCGAGCGGGGCGAGCATGGACGCCGGAGCGATAGCCGCTGCGCCTCCAACCCGCTAGCCTTTCCCGAAGCGCACCGCCGCTGCTATGGGCACCCCATGCCGTTCAACCAGATTTTCGCCGCGCTGACCATCACCACGGCGCTTGGGCTGGGCGCCTTGGCGTTGCGCCCCGACCATGCCCTGGCTGTTCCAGTGGCAACGCCGGTCCGCATCACCGCCACGCCGCTACCGTTCGACCGCGACGATCCGGCGGTGGACCGGCTGGGGGCGCTGAAGTTCATGGGCGCGGTACAGTTGCGCTCAACGGATCCGCTGTTTGGCGGCATTTCGGCGCTGCGCTTCGGCGGCGCCGCGGCCGGCGGCGCACGGCTGCTCGCGGTCAGCGATACCGGCAACTGGCTGGCGCTGGAAACGATTGAGACCGCTGGCCGGCTCACCGGGGTGCAAAAGGCCGTGTTGGTGCCGATTCGTCAGGCCGATGGCACCGCCGCCGGCACCAAGGTGCAGGGCGATGCCGAGGCACTTGAATGGAACCCGCTCACCGGCGACGCGACGATCGTCTACGAACAGGACCACCGGATGGCGCATTTCACCGGCATCGACGCGGCCCACCTGGCAACGCTCACCGCGACGCCGGCGCGTACCGAACATCTGACCGCGATGACCGGCTGGCCGCCGAACGGCGGCGGCGAGGCGATAGCAATCCTGCAGAATGGCACCCGCATTGTCATTTCGGAACGCAGCGAACACCCCGATGGCAGCCACGCAGCGCTGATCACGCGGAGCGGCATAACCAGTGAAATTGGCGTCATGGGCCTCGCCGATTACAGCCCCACCGACGCGGCAGCGCTCGATGCGACGCACGTCCTCATCCTCCACCGCCGCTTCGACCTGATGGGCCAGGGCGCTGCGATCAGCATCACCGACCTCGCCCCGGCGCTGGGCCCGAATCCGCCCGCCATGTTGCCGACCCACATCCTGGCGCAATGGCAACCGCCAATGACGGTCGATAACATGGAAGGTCTTGCCATCCGGCGCGAAGGCGAACGCATTTTCCTTTATGTGGTGTCCGACGACAATCTGAGCAGCCTGCAACGGACCCTGCTGATGAAGTTCGAGCTGACACCTCAGCCTTAACTCCCTTACCCCTGCGGCAAGGGCGCTAGAGTTGATGCCCACCCCTCAGCGCGGTTCGCGCCACATCGTCCAGAAATCCGGGCCATTGTTGATCGTGTAGCTGTCGGTAACGACGAAGCCCAGCGTCTGATACCGCCCGAGATTGCCCGGCGTCGCCGTCTCCAGCGCAGCCGGCAGGCCTTGTTCGTCACACTGCGCCAATCGGGCGCGAATTGCCGCGCCGCCATGACCCTTGCCCTGCGCCGCCGGCTCGCAGCCGACGAACTGCAAATACCAGTGCGGCGGATGCGGGTCGTGCTTTTCAAGCACGCCCTGCATTGCCAGCGCGCGCGGCAGACCCAGCCCGATGGTCCCGATCATTTGCGGCAACAGCCGCAGCATCGCCGAAACCGGTGTCGCCAGGCGCCTGGCGGACGCGACAACGCAGCGGCCACCGGCGCGCCCGCATCGAGCACCAGCGACCAGTTGTCGACATCGGCATCGACCCGCGTCATCAGCGCAAAGAATTAGTCTAGTTTCGCCGCCCGTGTCGTCGCATCACGGAACAGATAGGCCATCGCCGGTTCGTCGATGAAGGCCCGCGCCAGCAGCTTCGCGGTGCTGGCCCGATCGGCGTCGGTCGCTGTGCAAATCATCGGCGCCAGACATGAAAACGGCCCGGGATCACCGGGCCGCTTTCAATACAGAATGTGACAGGGTCAAGCGGCGGCTACGACCGTTTCGGCAACCTTCTTGGCAATCTCGCGCTTCAAACGAGAAGCGCGAATGCTGAGCTTTTCAGCGCGCGTCTTGAGCAGCCAATTGTCGAGGCCACCGACATGCTCGACCGATCGCAGACCGTTCATTGACACGCGCAACTTGACTGATCGGCCAAGCGCATCGGAAATCAACGTGACATTTTGCAAGTTCGGCAGGAACGTGCGCTTAGTCTTGTTGTTAGCGTGGGAAACATTGTTTCCAACCATGCGACCCTTGGCGGTCAGTTCGCAAACGCGCGACATGTTCGTAGTCCTTGAAATCGAATCCGAGATGTTTCAACCCAGAGGTCGAACCTAGAGCGGCGGAAACTAGACGAGCGCGCCGCCAAGGTCAACCGCTCGCGAGCCCCTAAGCCAACAGATCCCAAAGCAACGGCACCACCATCGCCATCACCAGACCCGCCAGTACAAATGCCAGCGCCGACAGCCCGCCCGCCGCCGAATCGCGCCGTGTCAGCCAATCGGTGCCGACGATGTGCGACGACACCCCGATCCCCAGCGCCTGCGCCGCGCCATCGATGCGCAACCGCTGGAACACCACCGGCACCAGCAACGCGCCCACCACCCCCGTCAACACCGAAAGCGCCGCCGCCAGCGCCACCGGCCCACCAACGCGCGTCATGATCGCCACGGTAAACGGCGTCGTTACCGTCTTCGTCACCAGCGCCTGCCGCAGCACGCCATCGATGCCGACCAGCCGCGCCATGCCGACGGCACTGCCCAACCCGATCAAGGTGCCGCCGACCACCGCCGCCAGCACCGGACCGGCTTGTGCCCGCAGCCGCTGGCGATTGGAGTCAATTACCAGTGCCAACGCCGTCAGTGCCGGGCCGAGAAGCCAGCGGAGCGGCGCCGTCGCGGCATCGAAACGCGCCAGCGGCACCTTTGTCACCCCCAGCCCGGCGACCATCACCAGCGCCGTCAGCAGCACCGGACTTGCCCAGGGCGGGTGCCCCAACCGCGCCGACAATGGCCGTGCCCCGGCAAAGGCCAGCAGCACCGCTGCACAACCGATCACCATATCCAGCATCACCGCCCGCCCGCAGCGCGAAAAATCAGCGCCGTCGCCAATGCCGTAATCACTGTCGTCACCACCAGCACCGCCGCCAGTGGCAGCGCGGCGCCAGCCAATATCCCGGCATAAGCCGTCAACCCGACCAGCGCCGGCACGATCAAGGCGCCGATCCAGCGCAATAGCAACGCCGCCCCCGGCCGGCTCCAGGCGATGCCGCGCCCCGATGCAAGCCACCCCGAATACGCCAGCAGCCCCAGCACCGCCCCTGGCACCGGCAGCGCCAACCAACGCACGACAACGATCCCGGCCTGCGCCAAAGCACAGCACAGCAGCACCCCCGGCGTCAGTCTGATGATTGTCGTAACCGCGTGCATCCGCCTCTTTCCCCCGCCGTTAACCCAAGCTAGACCTTGGCACCCCATGGAGCGCGTTGCGATGCCCTATTTTGCCATCCACTGCATCGACAGGCCCGAGGCCGCCGACCTGCGAGCCGCCACTCGCGCCGCGCACCTGGCGCACATCAACGCGCGCGGCGACGATGTAGTGGTGGCCGGACCGCTGCTGCGCCCCGACGGCCGCGCCATGGGCTCGCTGCTGATCATAGCCTTTGATGACCGCGACAGCGCCGTCGCCTTTGCGGCGGCCGACCCCTACCACGTCGCTGGGCTGTTCGAAAGCCGGTCGATCACGCATTGGCACAAGGTACTGCCAGCCTGATCGGGAAACCGCGTTACTTTCAGAGCAACAGCCGGAACCGCGTCCCGCCGCCGGCCACCGGCTCGCATGTCAGAGCTCCGCCATGCGCCAGTGCGATCTGCCGCGCCAGGCTCAGCCCGACGCCGGTGCCATCGGCCTTGGTGGTGAAGAACGGCAGGAAGATATCCTGGCGCAGCGCTTCGGGCACCCCGGCGCCATTGTCGGTCACGTCGATGGCGGTGCGCCGGCCCTTCAACGCCGTTGCCGTCAGCTGAACCGCCGGCGCTGCAATACCGCCGGTCGCTGCCGCCGCATTGCGCAGCAGGTTGATCAGCAGCTGTGCCAACAGATCGGCGTCGACATCGATGCCGAGGCCCTGCGGCACGATCGTCACCGTCAGCGGCACCACCGGCCAGTCGCTTTCGAACAAGCGCTTCAGTTCGGCGAACAGCCCTGCCATCTTGACCGTCCGCCGATTGACCTCGGGCGGCCGCGTCAGCTGGCGATAGGTACGGACGAAATGCATCACGCCCTCCGCGCGCCGCGCCACCGTCTCGATCGCGGCGCGCGCATCGGCAATCGCCGGGTTATCACCGGTGTCAGCTGCGGCGATCAGTTTCGCTGCTGTCGCCGACAGCGACGTCACCGGCGTCATCGAGTTCATGATTTCATGCGTCAGCACGCGCACCAGGTCGGTCTGCGCCGCCAGTTCGGCGCGATCGAGCTCAGCCTGGATTGGCTGGATGGCTATCACCCGGGTGGCGCCGCGCGCCTGGCGCACCTCGGCCATCGACAGCAGTGCCGCCGTTGGGACGCCGGCGACCAGCAATTGCGTCGCGCGGCGTTCGCCCGGCCGCATCGCGGCAATATCGGCGAGAAAGCTTTCACCATGCGCTGCCAGATCCGGCAGTCGGGTCACCATGGTCAGCAAGCGCCGCGCCGCCTTGTTGAGCAAAGCAGTGGTTCATTGGTGCCGGCCTGCTCGCCGCCTTCATTGCCGCCGCCACTATCATCGGCCACGCCCTGCGCGTCGCCCGGCAGAGCCCGGCTACGGCGCTGCGCTACGAATAATGCCAGCTCCCAACATGTCATCCCGGGCTTGACCCGAGCCCCCGATTTCTTTCTGCCTTCCCGCAAGAGCAACTGGATCTCGGGTCAAGCCCGGGATGACATGTGGAGACACACCAATGCGCGCCATACGCCTCAAATCACCTGCCGGCCTCGACAACCTCACCCTCGGCACCGCCGAATCCGGCGCCTGCGGCCCCGATGACATCCGCGTCCGCCTCCATGCGTCCTCGCTCAATTACCATGATTACATTGTCGCGCTCGGCGGCATCCCCACTCCCGATGGCCGCATCCCGATGTCGGATGGCGCCGGCGAGGTCACTGACATTGGCAGTGCCGTCCGCGAATTCGCCATCGGCGACCGAGTCGTCAGCACCTTCTTCCCGCTCTGGCTGTCCGGCGATCCCGAGCTCGCCAACTTGGCCGAAGTCCCCGGCGATCGCACCGATGGCTATGCCCGCGAGGAAGTCGTCGCCGCCGCCAACGCCTTCACCCATGCGCCAAAGGGTTATAGCCACGCCGAAGCCGCCACCCTCACCTGCGCCGCGCTCACCGCCTGGCGCGCGTTGTTCGTCGAGGCCAAGGTCCAGCCCGGCGAAACCGTGCTGGTGCAAGGCACCGGCGGCGTCTCGATTTTCGCGCTGCAATTCGCCAAGGCGGCCGGCGCCACCATCATCGCCACCTCATCGTCGCAGGCCAAGCTCGACCGGCTTGCGGCAATGGGCGCCGACCATCTGATCAACTACAAGGCGGACGAAAGCTGGGGCGTTACTGCCCGCAGGCTGACGGGCGGCCGCGGTGTCGATCATGTCGTGGAAATCGGCGGCGCC
>JAYUUE010000202.1:0-3980 GCA_043754785.1 Polymorphobacter sp.
GCGACGTCACTGCACAGACCAGCGACGCCGCCACCACTGCGACCCGGCAGATCGAAGCGATCACCGCCGCCGCAGCCGCTGCATCGGCGGCACTGACCGTGCCGTTGACCGCGCTTGGCCACGCCAGCAGCACCGCGCTCGACACAAATGCTGCCACCGCCGCCGCAACACGAAAAACCGTAGAGGCCAACGCCGCCGTGCTGGCGGACAGCGTGGCCGCTGCGAGCGGCGCCTTGGAAAAGATCGGCGACGCCGCGACCCGGCGCGCCGCTGCTCATCTTTCCACCCTGCAAGCTGCCGCGACTCAGTTGACCGCCGAAATCGCCAATCAGGCCGATCGCTACCGCATCTTCATCGAACAGCTTGACCGCGGGTTCACGACGCTCGACGCGCGGCTGGTCACGTCGGTCGCCGCCAGCAAGGCCGGGCTCGATACGGTCGCCACCGGCATGGCGGCGGCGCGCGATGCCGTAGTCGGGCTCGCCGGTCCGATCGGATCGACCCACGCTGCCCTTGAAGCCGTCGAGGCAAAGGTCACCGGAATCGGCGCGGCTGCCGAAACAACGATGGCGGCGCTTGATACCGCCCTGCCCGCCGCCGCACCGAAAATCGCCTACATGACCGCCGCACTCGGCGCGCTCAATGCCAGCGCCGCCGCCCTTGCTGCACCGATAGCCGGCGGTGTTGCGGCGATCGATGATGCCGGCGCCGCGCTACTGGCAACCCAGAATGGCCTCGATGCGGCTGCCGCGCGCGTCCACGAACAACTCGCCGCCGCGCGCCACACCATCGCCGAAATCGAGACCATTGCCGGCAGCACGGCGCTCGCCGCCGCATCGCAACTCGTCGATGTCTTCGGCCGCGTCCGCGATGTCGCCACCCAGAGCGCCGGCACGATGCGCGCCAGCCTCGCCGCTGTGGTTTCAGAGGCAGAGACAGCACTCGAAGCCGCCGGCAGCAGCCGCGCGGAAACGGCGTTCAGCGCACCGGTGCGCGCTGCCCTCGCCGATATCGACGCTGCCAACGGCCGCGCCGCCAATGCGGCGCAAGCGGCTGCCGAACGCATCACCCAACGGCTGCTCGCGTTGATCGGCACAATCGCGACAGTCGAAGCCCGGCTGACCGAAGCGGAAGACACTTATGGCAGCCGGCTGCGCGCCGATATCGCCAGCCGCTCGGCGACGCTCCTCGCCGCGATGGGCGCCGCCGCCATCGACATCGGCGCGGTGCTGTCGGCCGACATCGATGAAAGTGCCTGGGGCAAGTGGCTGGGCGGCGAGCGCGGGCTGTTCGTGCGCCGCGCCGTGCGGCTGATGGATGGCGGCACCGCCCGCGCTGTCGCCGATCACTGGCGCAGCAACAGCGGGTTCCGCGAACTGGCGACACGTTACATTGGTGAATTCGAAGCGTTGATCGCCCGCGTCATACCCGAGCGCGAAGGCCGCAGCCTTGCACTGGCGCTGCTGTCATCGGACGCCGGCAAGCTTTATGTCGCATTGTCGCAGGCCAGTGGCCGACTTCAGGCCGGTTGATACGGCCCCGTGGTGTGCCAGCCGGGAATATCACTGAGCCGCATCCAGCCGTTGACATAATTTGCATAGAATAACGCAAAAAGCACGGTGGCAACGATGGTCGTCCACAGCGCCTTTTTAACCAGCATCGGGTTCTGCGGCGCCGAATCCGCCTGACCTGGCACCGGCGCCTGACCTGCTTCATCCGCGGTGCGCACCCCGAACGGCAGCACGGCAAACATCGTGATCGCCCAGAAAAGCAGGTAGATGGCGATAGCGGACGCGGGTTTCATGATAGTCTGCTAAAGCCGCGTCACCTGGATTTCGGTCACCGGCTTCTTGCCGGTCCATTCCCGCGCGACGCGGCGTACCGCGACGCGCACCGCATCGGCGAACTTGCCATCATTCTTGGGATCGGCTTTTTTTGCGGCGCCCGATGCCGCTTCGGCGCATTCGGCGAGGAACGTCTCCTTGTCCTCTTCGACCGGCACGCCCTGGATGTTGACCACTGGTGGCGCGGCCAGCCGGCCATCGCGGCCGATGACGATGCTGACGCCCATATAGCCGTTCATCATCAACCGGCGCCGCTCGACAATCGTCGCGCCATTGGCCGGCAGGATGACATCGCCGTCGAGCACCAGCCGCCCGGCGGGTTCATGGCTGAGCAGCTTGGGGCCATTGGGCGCGAGCCGAATGGCGCTGCCGTTGATCGGCACCATCGCCCTTGGCACACCAGCACCCAGCGCCAGCGCCGCATGCGCCTCCATGTGGCGGCGCTCGCCGTGCACCGGGATGGCGATTTCCGGGCGAATCCACTCGTACATCGCTTCCAGCTCAGGGCGCCCCGGATGGCCGGAGACATGAACATGCGCCTGCTTTTCGGTGATGACTTCGATACCGCGCGTCGCCAGCGCGTTCTGCACATGGCCGATGGCGAGTTCGTTGCCCGGAATCTGTTTCGACGAATAAATCACCACATCGCCGGGCTCCAGCTTCAGCGCCGGGTGGCTGCCATTGGCGATCCGGCTCAGCGCCGCCATCGGCTCACCCTGGGCGCCGGTGCACAGGATGAGGACCTTCGACGGGTCGGCGCGCGCCGCGTCATTCCAGTTCATGATCGGCGGCATGTCCTTCAGATAGCCGACGGACTTGGCGACTTCGGTAATGCGGTCCATCGACCGGCCGGCCAGCACCAGATGCCGCCCGGTTTCCTTCGCCACCCAGCCGAGCGTCGCCAGCCGCGCCGCATTCGACGCGAAGGTAGTGACGACAACCCGGCCGGTTTTGCGCGACTTGACGACCTTCAACAGCCCTTCGCGGACATCGGTTTCGCTGCCCGAGGCTTCGTTGTTGAAAACATTGGTCGAATCGCCGACCAATGCCAGCACTCCCGAATCGCCAATGACGGTCAATTCCGCCGCCGATGCCGGGGTGCCGAGCAGCGGGCCGTCATCAAGCTTCCAGTCACCGGTGTGGAAAATCCGCCCATAGGGCGTATCGATGACCAGCGCATTGCCTTCGGGAATCGAATGCGCCAGCGCCACATATTTGAAGTGGAAATCGCCCAGCGTCAGCGTGCCGCCCATCGGGATGATGTTGAGCTTGACCTCCTTGGTCAGGCCTTCTTCCTCAAGTTTCTTGGCAATAAGTCCGGCGGTGAACGGCGTCGCATACAACGGCACGCCAAGATCATGCGCCAGATAGGGTATCGCGCCGATATGGTCCTCATGGCCATGGGTCAGCACGATGCCGAGCAGATCGGCAGCGCGTTCCTCGATGAAGCTGAGGTCGGGAAGCACGAGATCGACGCCCGGATAGGATGGATCGGCAAAGGTCATGCCGAGATCGACCATCACCCATTTGCCGTTGCAGCCATAAAGGTTGACGTTCATGCCAATCTCGCCAGACCCGCCCAGGGGCAGGAAAATCAGTTCTTTACCAGGTTTCATTCAGCGTTTTCTTTTCTAGGTCGTCGTAATGCCCGTGTTGAGGGCGTGGATGCGGATTAAACCGCGCATGGTGAGGTCACCGTCGACATGGGCGATGGCAGAGGTGTGGCGATTGAACAAGGTGGCAAGTCCGCCTGTGGCAATGACAGTCACCGGTCCGTTGATCTCTGATGTAATGCGTTGCACCAAACCTTCAATAAGGCCGACATAACCCCAAAACACCCCGGACTGCATGGCATGGACCGTGCCCTTGCCGATAACACCGGCGTTGCCCGATGGCGGCTCGACAGCGATGCGCGGCAATTTGGCGGCGGCCTGGTATAGCGCGTCCATGCTCAGATTGATGCCCGGGGCGATGACGCCGCCCATATAGGTGCCATCCGACGCCACCACGTCAAAGGTCGTCGCCGTGCCGAAATCGACGATAATGAGGTTGCCCGGATAGACGTGATGTGCGGCAATGGCGTTGACCAGCCGGTCGGCGCCGACTTCGGCCGGGTTGGGCAAGTCGATGCGCAAC
>JAYUUE010000203.1:0-3974 GCA_043754785.1 Polymorphobacter sp.
CGAGCCATCCTCGAGGACCACATCGACTTCCACGGTCGGATTGCCGCGCGAATCGAGGATTTCGCGCGCGTGAATGTCGATGATGGCAGTCATGGCAGGCCTTTTGTCATGGAGGTCGGGGGCGGAATGAAAATTGCGCTGGAATATTGCACTTAGACGTTGACCGGGCCATCTATCGGGCAAGTCCGGCCCGGGCAAATGTTTCGCTGCTGCAGTCGCAGTGGAACGCCCATCGCCTGCATACGTTTGACGTCGGCGACACCACCCAAGGATAGAGACACGCCATGGCCGATATGCCCGCCTATGATCCCGACACCGCGCCGGGCTATGACAGCTTTGCCGATGAATTGGCGGGCAATGTCTATCCCACGCGCAACCCCGCCGACCCGCCGCGCGGGCTGTACGGCGTCGCGCACAAGCAGCTGTTCGGGCTGGCCGAAGGCGGCAAGGCCGAACTTGTCCGCAACATCGGCAGCATCGTCACCATGGTGCGCGAGATCGCCGGCCAGATCGAAGGCTTTGGCGTGGAACCCTTTGCCGGTTACGCCCGTCAGGCTTCGGGTGTCGTTAGCGACATCCACGACAAACTTGCCGAAAAATCGGTCGAAGCGCTGATCGACGATGGCCGGGCGCTGGTTCGCGAACAGCCCGAAATCGCCATCGCTGCGGCCATCATCACCGGCTTCATCGGCGCCCGGCTGTTGAAGGCGCGCTCGTGAACGACCGCGAACTGCCGTCGCCGCACAAACGCGAATCACTCGCCGACCTGTTTGGCCGGCTGATCGACGACATCGTCAACCTGGTCCGCACCGAGCTGCACCTGGCGCGCAGCGAAGTCGGCGCCAAGATTGCCGAGGCGATGGGCAGCCTCGCAGCAATCGTTGTTGGCGGCATGCTGGCGCTGGTTGCAACCTCGTGCCTGCTTGTCGCGACCATCGCCTGGCTGGCGGAATATTTCGGACTGGTGGCAGCGTCGCTGATCGTTGCCGGCGTGCTCGGTGTTGCCGCTGCCATCCTGGTCGCCAGCGGGGTCACGAAATTGCGGCGCATGGACCTTGCGCCCCGGCGCGCCGTGGCCAATCTTAAGCGCGATATCGAAACGTTTCAGGGAGACTGATCATGGCCACCAATCCCGTTGATCTGGCCGCCACCGCTGCTGAAACAGCACGCAGCCGCGTCTCCGCGACGATCGATGATATCCAGTATCGCCTCGATCCGCGCCGCATCATGGCCGAAACCATCGATCGCGTGCAAACCGGCAGTCGCGCCCTGGCCTCGCAGGCCGGCGAGGCGGCAAGGGCCCATCCCGTGGCGATCGGCGCCGCCGTCGCCGCGCTCGGGCTGGCGTTGGTGGCGCGCAACCGTCTGTCGAAGGCCAAGGTCAACCTGGGCGATGGCATCGGCGATTACACCGATTATGATGACGGTTACGGTAACGAACTGGCCTTTGACGACGTCGCACCGCGCATCCAGGGGCTGGCGACCGAAGCCCGCGCAACCGTCGGCGCCAACCCCGGCGTGGCAATTGTCGTCGGGCTGGTTGCCGGCGCCATGCTCGGCGTGCTGCTGCCAACGACCGAAACCGAACGCCGCACTCTTGCCGAAACCGGCGGTCGCCTCAGCGCCGCTGCCCGCGCCGCGGCGCGCGCCGCAGCCGATGAGTTGCAGGCTGCCGGCCTCAGTGTCGACAATGTCCGCGCCAAGGCGGAGGAAGCCGGCAAAAAGGCCCGCAGCGCTGCCCAAACCGTGATGGACGCTGCCCGCGCCGAGCTGAAGGACTGACCCCGCAAACTCGTCATGCCGGCACACGCCAGTGTCACCTGCGCCGCACGGCTGAGCTTCGACCGCAATACTGCGGTGGACCTTGGCGGTCGCCCGTATGACGTAATATTTTCATCCCTCGTTCACCCTGGTCTGTTCATGAACGTCCAAGGCCAGGCCTTTGCCTCGCAGGAGATATACATGCGTCACCCGTTGCTTCTCGCCGCCGCGCTCATCCTCGCGCCGGTCCTCGCCGGCCCCGCAATGGCGCAAGTCGCCGCTCCGGCCACTGCGGACGCGGGCGACCCTGCCGCCCGCGCCTTCATCGAAAAACTTGCGAATGATGCCTTTGGCGTACTGCGCGACAAATCCCTTTCGAAGGCCGCAAGCCGCGATCGCTTTCGCGCCATGCTCCAGCAGAATGTCGCGCTTGAAGACATTGGCAGCCGCCTGATTCGCCGCAACAAGACGACCATCACCCCGGCGCAGACCGCCGCCTATCAGGCCGCATTGCCCGAGTTCGTGCTCAACGCCTATGCCGACCGGCTGTATGATTATTCCGACGCCAGCCTGAAAACCCTGCGCACCACAGCGCGCGGTGGCATGACCGATGTCGCCACCCGCGTCACCCGCCCCAGTTCGCAGCCGGTCGATGCGGTGTGGCAGGTCAAGAAGAATCCTGCCGGCAAATATCTGGTCAACAATCTGACCGTCCAGGGCATCAACCTGTCGCTGACCCAGGAAGCCGATTTCAACGCCTTTATCCAGAAAAATGGCTTTGACGCGCTCGTCACCTTCCTCAAGACTGCCAACAGCAAATCGGCCAGCCTGCGCAGCGCAAAAAGTTGACCCTGCGCAGCGCAAAAAGCTGACCTTGCGCGTCAAAAGCTGAAGGACTTCGACTTGAGTTTGATCGAAATCGCCGACACCGCCTTCATTCACCCCAGCGCCCAGCTTTATGGAAAGGTCAGTGTCGGCGACGGCGCCTCGGTCTGGTGCAACGCCGTCGTCCGCAGCGAAATCGCCCATGTCGAAATCCACGAAGCCGCCAACATCCAGGACTTCGTGATGATCCACACCGATCCCGGCAAGCCAGTTATCGTCGGCGCCTATACCAGCGTCACCCACCACGCGACGCTGCACGGCTGCACCATCGGCGATCATTGCCTCATCGGCATCAACGCCACCATCTACAATGGCGCCGTCATCGGCGCGGGCTCGATCGTCGGGCAACACGCCTATGTCCGCGATGGCACGATAGTGCCGCCCAACTCCATCGTCGTCGGCTCGCCCGCCAAGGTCATCAGCACCCGCGACAACCGCCTGCCCAATCGCATCAATGCGGAGTTCTACCGCCGCAATGGGGCAGCCTATGCGCGCGGCGACCACCGCGCCTGGGACGGCCCCGATTTCGAAGTGTGGTTCGCCGACACGCTGAAACGGCTTTCGGCGGAATATGGTAGCTGAAAACCTCCCCGTCCGGTACGCGGCGCCCATGAGCAAGCTTCACCTCGTTTTCGGCGGCCGCGTCGCCGACCCGCAAGGCACCGACTTCATCGAACCTGATCGGCTCGACCTTGTCGGCATCTTTCCCAACTACGCCAGCGCCGAAGCCGCGTGGCGCGCCAGCGCCCAGCGCACCGTCGACGACGCCACGATGAAATATGTCGTCGTCCACCTCCACCGCCTGCTGCAACCGCAGCCCTGACTTACCTCCCCCCGCTGGGGGGAGGTCGAGAGACGCCGAAGGCGACCCGGGAGAGGTGCCTTTGCTCACTAACGAATTAGCCGGGCTGGAGTCCGACTCCCACACCCCCTAGGTTGCCCCGGTGGGAGCAACCAGATGACCAACGCCGCCAGTGCAAATGCCCTTAGTTTCGGCATGATCTTCGAAACCATCGCGGCGTCGGTCGATCCGGATCAGCCGGCGACCATCCACGGCGACCGCGTCACCAGCTGGGGGGATTTCGACCGCCGCAGCACCGCCATCGCCGCCGCCGCCCATGCCGCCGGCGCCGTCCCCGGCTACCGCATCGCGCATTTGATGCGCAACTGCCCGGCCTATCTCGAAACCACCGTCGCCGGCTTCAAGGCGCGCCTTGTCCATGTCAACATCAACTACCGCTACACCGGCGAGGAGCTGTTCTACATCCTCGATAACAGCAGCGCCGCCGTGCTGGTCTATGACGCCGAATTTGCGGATCTCGTCGCCA
>JAYUUE010000204.1:0-3970 GCA_043754785.1 Polymorphobacter sp.
AGAGCCGAAGCGAAGTCGGCCGAGGCCGGGGTGCCGGCGGCGCGCGGCGACCTGGCGGCCACCGATGAGCAGATTGCCATCACGCGCAACGCGCTGGCAGCGCTGTTGGGCGCGGGGCCTGACCGCGGCGCGGCGATCACCCCGCCGCAGAAGGCGCAGCTGGCGGCGTTCGGACTGCCGGCAACGCTGGCGGCGGAACTTGTCGGCCGCAAGCCGGAGATCGTCGCGGCGCGTTGGCGGGCCGAGGCGGCGGGGCAGCGGATCGGCGTCGCGCGGGCGCAATTCTACCCCAACATCAATTTGGCGGCGTTCATCGGTGTGCAGTCGCTGGGGCTTTCGAAGCTGGTATCGGCGGGGTCTGACATTGGCCAGGTCGGCCCGGCAATCAGTTTGCCGATTTTCGATGGCGGCCGGTTGAAGGCCAATCTGCGCGGTGCGGAGGCGGATTATGCGCTCGCGGTGGCGCAATATGACGGCGCGCTGACGCGGGCGTTGCAGGACGTGGCGGATGCGGCGGCTAGCGCACGGGCGCTGACCGGGCGGTTGGCTGAGGCGCGTGCGGCGCTGGCGGCGGAGGAGGAGGCGTATAAGGTGGCGCGGATTCGCTTCACCGGCGGTCTTGCTAACTACCAGTCGGCGCTGATCGTCGAGGACAAAGTGTTGCAGCGCCGCCGGCTGGTGGCGGATCTCGAAGCGCGGGCGTTTGCGCTCGATGTGGCGCTGGTGCGAGCGCTCGGCGGCGGTTTCACCGCGTCCGGCACTGCGCTGGCAGCGACGTAAGGACGATTGCGATGGCCGATGCCGACACCCAGCTGACCCTGGCCGTTGACCCAAAGGTCGCGGCCCGTTCCGCCACGCGCGGAAAGCTGTTCCGCATATTGGGCGGCGTCATTGCTGTGCTGGCCATAGCCTATGGCCTCTACTGGTTCATCATAGGCCGCAACAATGTTTCGACCGACAATGCCTATGTCGGCGCCAACAGCGCGCAGGTGACGGCGCTGACGTCGGCAGCGATCGTGCGGGTAGCGGTGATGGAAACCGATATCGTCAAGGCTGGCGATGTATTGGTCGAGCTCGACGCCGCCGATGCGAGGTTGGCTTTGGCGCAGGCGCAGGCGCAACTTGCCAGTGCCGAACGCCGTGTTCAGGGCTATTATGCGCAAGGGCAGGCGTTGCAAGCACAGGTGGCGGCGCGCGGCGCTGATATCGCCGCCGCCGATGCCCGTGTTGCAAGCGCCGAGGCCGATCTGAGCCGTGCGCGGGTCAATTTGCAGCGGCGCCAGGCGATCCTGGCCTCGGGCGCGGTGTCGGGCGATGAATTGACTGCGGCGCAGAATGCCCAGGCGACGGCGATGGCAGCACTGAGTGTCGCCAAGGCGGGGCGAGCGGAATCACAGGCCCAAGTTGGTTCGGCGCGCGGCAATCAGGCGGTCAATACGGCGCTGATCAGCGGCGGCGCGGCGCGGAACAACCCTGAGGTGCAGGTGGCGCGAGCGGCGGTGGAGCGGGCGCAGCTTGATCTGGACCGAACGATCATTCGCGCACCGGTCGCCGGGGTCGTTGCCAAAAAAAATGCCCAGATCGGCCAGCGCGTGGCACCGGGCGCGGCGCTGATGACCATCGTTCCGGTGGAAACCGCGTTTGTTGACGCCAATTTTAAGGAAAGCCAGTTGCAGAAGGTGCGCATCGGCCAGCCGGTGACGCTGACATCCGACCTGTATGGCGGCGATGTGGTCTATCACGGCAAGGTCAGCGTCCTTGGCGGCGGCACCGTGGCAGCGTTTGCGCTGATCCCGGCGCAGAATGCCACCGGTAACTGGATCAAGGTGGTGCAGCGGCTGCCGGTGCGGGTGATGCTCGACCCGGATGAACTGCGTGCGCATCCGCTGCGGATTGGCTTGTCGATGAGTGCCGATATCGACGTATCCGACGCAAACTGAGGTGGCAAGGACGCCGTTCTTCCGGCCGGTTCCGATTGTCAACGAGCCGTTGCAAGGGTCGGCGCTGGTGGTTGGCGGGGCCTTGCTGGCGCTCGCCAATTTCATGGTCGTGCTCGATACGACGATCGCCAATGTGTCGGTGCCCAACATCGCCGGCGCGCTGGCCGTGTCACCGGCCCAAGGCACCTGGGTTGTCACCTCCTATTCGGTGGCCGAGGCGATCACCGTGCCGTTGACCGGCTGGCTGGCGATGCGTTTCGGCACGGTGCGCGTGTTTGTCATGGCAATGTTGGGGTTCGCGCTGTTTTCTGCGCTGTGCGGCATCGCGCCGTCGCTGGGCGTGCTGGTGGCGTTTCGCGTGGGGCAGGGGCTGTGCGGCGGGCCAATGATCCCGTTATCGCAGGCGCTGTTGCTGCGGGTATTCCCCCCTGAAAAAGCCCCGATGGCCATCGGATTATGGGCGATGACGACCGTCGTTGCGCCGGTGGCCGGGCCAGTTTTGGGCGGGTTGATTTCCGACAATTTCCACTGGTCGTGGATTTTCCTGATCAACGTCCCGTTCGCCGCGCTGGTGGCGTTTTTTTCGTGGAAGATTTTTCGCAATCGCGAGACGCCGACGGTGCGCCGGCCGGTGGATTTTGTCGGGTTGGCACTGCTAATCGTCTGGGTCGGCGCCATGCAAATCATGCTTGACAAGGGCAAGGAGCTCGACTGGTTCGGCTCGCCGGTCATCATCGGGCTGGCGTTGACGGCGTTGGTCGGGTTTTCAGCGTTCCTGATTTGGGAACTGACCGCGCAAGACCCGATTGTGGACCTGCGGATTTTCCGGCATCGCGGTTTCACGGTCGGGGCGATCACAATATCGGTCGGCTTTGGCGCGTTTTTCGCCAGCATCATTTTGCTGCCCCTGTGGCTGCAGACCAGCATGGGCTATACGGCGACTTGGGCCGGCTATGCGACGGCAGGTGGCTTTCTGGCGATCTTTATGTCGCCGGTGGCGGCGCATCTCGTCGGCAAAGTCGATCCGCGGATGCTCACGTCCGCTGGAATCCTGTGGTTCGCCGGCGTCACCTTCTGGCGTTCGGGGTTTACTACCCAAGTGGACTTCCTCCATGTCTTCCTGCCGGCAGTGGTGCTCGGCATCGGCATACCGTTCTTTTTCGTGCCGACGACGCGGATTGCGCTGGGGGCGGTGGAACCGGCGGAAACCGCATCGGCGGCGGGGCTGTCCAACTTCATGCGGACGACCGCAGCGGCGTTCGCCGCGTCGATCACGACGACGGCGTGGGAGAATGCCTCGATTTCAGCGCATGACAGCCTTGCGGGGATGCTCAACGGGGCGCAAGAGCAAATCGATGCGCTGATGGCCGCCGGCATGTCTGCCGAGCAGGCGCTGCGGCAGATCGAGGCGATGGTGCAGATGCAGGCGGTGATGCTGGCGACCGACAAGATCTTCTTGGTAACCGGCTGTGTATTTCTGGCGGCGAGCGCCTTCATCTGGCTGGCCCCGCGGCCCAAGCCAGTGGCGGCAGCGGCCGGCGGGCATTGAGCGCGGCCGCAAACTGCGCCGGGAACTTGGCGGTGTGACGGGGGTTCTCCCATGTACCGAACACAGACGAGGTGCATCATGCCGAAAAAGACATTGAAGGTCGGTGACGCGGTGGAATGGGATTCGTCAGGTGGTCATTCGAAAGGCAAGGTCACTGCGAAAATCACCAAGACAGCCAAGCTCAAGGGTCACACAGCCAAGGCAAGTGCCGATGAGCCCCAGTTCAAAGTGCGGTCGGAAAGCGGCGGCGAGGCAATCCACAAGGCCGAAGCGCTGACGAAAGCCTAATGACCGACGAGTTCGTTGCCGGTCAGTCGCACAACATGGACGACGTTTGTCGTGCCAGGTGTCGAGAACGGCACGCCGGCGATGAGCACCAGCGGATCGCCGCCTTTGGCAAGCTTTGACCGCAGTGCCATGCGCTTGGCCTTTTCGACCATTTCTTCAAACGCCGTCACGTCGCGCGTCACGACGGCGTGGA
>JAYUUE010000205.1:0-3959 GCA_043754785.1 Polymorphobacter sp.
GCGGCATGGCGCTCCCCGTCGCAGACATCCTCCCGGCGTTGCGTGCGGCGCTCGCCGCCAATGCGCCCGTCGCACTGGTGGCGCCGCCCGGTGCCGGCAAGACCACCGCCGTGGCCCCGGCGCTGCTTGAGGAAGCTTGGGCTACGGGCGGCACGCTGATCCTGCTCTCCCCGCGCCGCCTCGCAGCGCGCGCTGCCGCGGAACGCATGGCGGACCTGGCGGGCGAGGCTGTCGGCGGCACCATCGGCTATCGCACCCGCATGGACAGCCGCGTCTCGGCACGCACCCGTATCGAAGTCGTCACCGAAGGCATCTTCACCCGCATGATCGTCGCTGAGCCCGACCTGCCCGGCATCGCCGCCGTGCTGTTCGACGAAGTCCATGAACGCAGCCTCGAAAGCGATTTCGCCCTCGCGCTGACTCTCGAAGCCCGCGAGGCGCTGCGCCCCGACCTGCGGCTGCTGCTGATGTCGGCAACGCTCGACGGCGCCTCCTATGAAACGATCATCCCCGGCCTGGCGCGCATTACCAGCGAAGGTCGGATGTTCCCCGTCACGCTGCGCCACATCGGCCGGGATACCGCCGCGCGCAGCGAGGACGCCATGGCCAGTGCCATCCGCACGGCATTGGCCGACGAACAAGGCTCCATCCTCGCCTTCCTGCCCGGCGCCGCCGAAATCGAACGCACCGCCGAACGCCTCGCCGATCGGCTGCCCGCCGATGTCGACCTCCATCGCCTTTACGGCGCCCGCGAAGGCGCCGACCAGCGCGCCGCCATCGCCCCGGCCCTGCCCGGCCGCCGTAAGGTGGTGCTGGCGACATCGATCGCCGAAACCTCCATCACCATCGATGGCGTGCGGGTGGTGATCGATTCCGGCCTCGCCCGCCGCCCCAGGCATGACCGCGCCGTCGGCCTGACCCGCCTCGTCACCGAACGCGCCTCGCAGGCCGCCGTCACCCAGCGTGCCGGGCGGGCGGGCCGCACCGCGCCGGGCATCGCCGTGCGGCTGTGGGAAGCGGGGGAAACCGCCGGCCGGCTCCGTTTCGACCCGCCCGAAATCCTCGAAAGTGACCTGACCGGGCTGGTGCTCGAATGCGCGCGCTGGGGTGTCGCCGATCCGCGATCCCTGCGCTGGCTCGACCCGCCCCCGGCGACGGCGCTGGCGGAGGCGCGCGACCGGCTGACGGCCATCGGCGCACTCGACACGGATGGTCGCGTCACCCCGCACGGCGAACGCGTCGCCGCGCTGCCGCTCGCCCCCGTTCTCGGCCATATGCTAATCGCTGCGGGTGCACGCGGGCTGGGGCAGATGGCGGCGCGCATCGCCGCCATCCTCAGCGAGCGCGGCCTCGGCGGCCGCAGCACCGATATCGACGAGCGGCTGCGGCAGCTGACGCGCGACCGCAGCCCGCGCGGCGAGGCAGCGCGGCAGCTGGCGGAGCGGTGGAGTCGCGCGGCGGCTTCGCCGCGCAAAACCGCCAACATTATGGCTGGTGGTGGTTCGGGCGACGCCCCGCCCGATGCCGCCGCACAGGTGCTAGCGCTGGCCTTCCCCGACCGAGTGGCGCGTCGGAGGGGAAACGCAGGCGCCCCCTATTTCATGGCCAACGGCCGCGCAGTTACGGTCATGCCCGACGACCCGCTCGGCGCCGCACAGTGGATCGTTGTCGGCGACGCGACAGGGTCGGCCGTCGGCGCACGGCTGCTTCTTGGCGCAGCGATCGACGCCGCCAGCGTCGAGCGTGGCCTCGCCGGCGCTGTCACCAGCGTCGGCATACTCGCCTTCGACCCGGCAACCGGCAGCGTTACCGCTGAAACTACCCGGCGATTGGGTGCCATCACTCTGACGCGAAGACCGATGGAGCGCCCCGACGCGAACGCCATTACCGCCGCCTTGCTCGGCGGTATCCGCGATTTCGGACTGACCCTGCTGCCTTGGGGCGACGCCAGCCAGCGCCTGCGCGCCCGCAGCTCTTTTGCCCGCACCATGGGCCTGGATCTGGCCGACCTGTCCGACGCCGCATTGCTCGCCACATTCGACGACTGGCTCGCGCCGCTGCTCACTGGCAAGCGCCGGCTCGACGCGCTAACCGACGCCGCCCTCGCCGACGCCCTGCGCACCCGCATCGGCTGGGAAGCGCTGCACAAACTCGAAAGCTTCGCCCCCGAACAGTTCGTCTCCCCCGCCGGCAGCCAGCACGCCATCGACTATGCCGCCGAGGGCGGACCGGCAGTCGATCTTCGCGTGCAAACAGTGTTCGGCCTGAAAACCCACCCCATGATCGCCGATGGCCGCGCGCCGCTCACCCTGCGCCTCACCTCCCCCGCCGGCCGGCCGATCCAGGTCACCACCGACCTGCCACGCTTTTGGGCCGGCAGCTGGGCTGAAGTCCGCCGGGATCTGCGCGGCCGCTACCCTAAACACCCCTGGCCGGAGGACCCCGCCACCGCCGCCCCAACGCTGCGCGCGAAACGCCCGGGACAAAGCGAGCAATAAGTCCTCCCTCAGGGGGGAGGCGAGAGACGCACTCTTGCGCGGACCCGGGGGTCCACACGTTTCGACACGTGTGGACCCCCACCCGCCGCGCGAAGACGCGCGAGTCGCCTCCCTCCTGAGGGGGAGGAAGGTGGATTGCCCCCGCCACACCACGTAAGCACTGTCCTCCCCCACCAAAGGATTCCCTAATGCTCACCGACAAGATCGCCGTCGTCACCGGCGCCGCCAGCGGCATCGGCCGTGAAATCGCTGCGCAATTCTTTGCGCAAGGCGCCAAGGTCGCCATCGCCGACATGAACATCGATGGCGCCAATACCGTCGCTGCCGACCTCGACCCGAGCGGCGAACGGGCGATGGGCGTCGCGATGGATGTCACCAGCGAAGCCGCCGTCGACGCCGGCATCGCGGCGGTGGCGGCCAAGTTCGGCGGCGTCGATATCCTTGTTTCCAACGCCGGCATCCAGATCGTCGCGCCGCTCACCGATTTCAAATTTTCGGACTGGCAGAAGATGCTCGCCATCCATCTCGACGGCGCCTTCCTGACCACCCGCGCCTGCATGAAGCTGATGGTTGCCCAGGGGCGCGGCGGCAGCATCATCTACATGGGGTCGGTGCACAGCAAGGAAGCGTCGGTGTTGAAGGCGCCCTATGTCACGGCCAAGCACGGGCTTTTGGGGTTGGCCAAGGTCGTTGCCAAGGAAGGGGCGGCGCATGGCATCCGCGCCAACGTCATCTGCCCCGGTTTCGTGCGCACGCCGCTGGTGGAAAAGCAAATTCCCGAACAGGCCAAGGCACTGGGCATCAGCGAAGACGCCGTCATCAAGACGGTGATGCTCAAGGACACCGTCGACGGGGAGTTCACCACCACCGACGATGTGGCGCGCACCGCCGTGTTCCTCGCGGCCTTCCCGACCAACGCACTCACCGGCCAATCGATCGTTGTCAGCCACGGTTGGTTCATGGAATGACTGCGCTATAGCGACCGTCGCTCAGCGCACAAGCTTCACGCGGCGTGCAGGCGGGGCTATCGCCCGGCCGTCGTCGCCGGCACTTCAGCGGCGTCGCTCTCACCCGCGTCGCTCGGCCCCCCCGATCGGTCCGCCCAGAACCATGGGAAAGTACAAACCAACGACCAATCCGGGAGATTTGCCGAGAATTTCCAGACGGGCACCATGGAGTCGGGCGATCGCGGCGACGATGGCAAGTCCGATCCCGGCGCCTGGCAGCAATCTCGCGCGCTCGATTCGAAAAAATGGCTCGGCCAGTCTTGGGATGGCGTTGCGGTCAACGCCCGGCCCATCATCGCTGACAATTGCCGCGATACCATCACGGTGCCGGGTGACCGCGGGGTTGAAGGTCGATGACGCCATCCGCGCGGGAAACGCGGCGCGAAAGCCTGTCAACGGCAAGGTCGGCGATGGCGAGACGGTCGGCCCGCCGGCATTTCGCCGTCCAAGCACG
>JAYUUE010000206.1:0-3942 GCA_043754785.1 Polymorphobacter sp.
CGCGTCACGCCGCAGGCTTCGGCGCAGATCGCCGCGGTGCCTTCGTCCACAATTTGTTCGATCAGCGGCAGCGTCGTGCCATCGCCGCCGAGCCGATGCTCTGCACCGACCGCGACATTCTCGAAGTAAACTTCGGACGCTGCCGAGCCATCGACGGTCGGGTAATCGCGCCGCGTGATGCCTTTCAGGTCGGCCGGAATCAGGAACAGCGAGACGCCGTCCTTGTCGCGCTGCGCCCCGCCCGACCGCGCCGTGACGAGGAAGTGCGTCGCATAGGGCGCCGAATAGACCACCGACTTGTGGCCGCTCAGCACATAACCGGCGCCGTCCGCCTTCGCCGTGGTGCGCAGATCGGCAAGGTTGTACCGCCCCTGCGGCTCGGCATAGGCAAAGGCGATGATGGCGTTGCCGGCGATGATCTCCGGGATCACCGCATCGGCCAGCGCGCCGCCGGTGGCCTTCAACGCCCCGCCGGCGATCACCACCGTGCCTAGATACGGCTCGATGACCAAAGCCCGACCGACTTCTTCCATTACGATCATGTTCTCGATGGCACCGCCGCCCAGGCCGCCATGGGCTTCCGCAAACGGCGCACCGAGGATGCCCAGCTCCTCGGCAAAGGCCTTCCACACCGCGGGGTTCCAGCCGCCCGCGTTCACCGCCTTCATCCGCGCATCGAAACTGTAGGTGTCGGCGAGGTAGCGCGACACCGTATCGCGCAGCATCGTCTGTTCGTCGGTGGTGTTGAAATCCATGGTCTTCTCCCCGGGAGCGCTCTCGGCGGCGCAAATGGCAAACAGGCAAAATGCCGGCGAGGGGTGTCGCACCCCTGCGCCGGCGTGTCACATCAGTTTAGTATCAGAGCCCCAGCACCATCTTCGCGATGATGTTGCGCTGGATTTCGTTCGACCCGCCATAAATGCTGGTCTTGCGCATGTTGAAATAGGTCGGCGCCGTGCGGTGCGTATAGTCCGGGCCGATCGGATGTTCGTTGTCGCCCTCGCCAAAGCCGCGGAAATACGGCGCGCCATAGTGGCCGGCGGCTTCCAGCGCCAGTTCGGTGATGCGCTGCTGGATTTCGGTGCCCTTGATCTTCAACAGCGACGATTCCGGCCCCGGCCCCTTACCCGAGCTTTCGCCGGCGAGGGTGCGCAATTCGGTATATTCGAGCGCCGAAAGATCGACTTCGAGTTCGGCGATCTTGCGCTTGAAGAACGGGTTCTGAATCAGCGTTTCACCTTCATCGAGTTCCGACCGCGCAATGCTCTTGATGCGCTCGACACCGCGCTTCGATGACGCAACGCCGGCGATGCCAGTGCGTTCGTGGGCGAGGAGGAACTTGGCACACGTCCAGCCCTTGTTTTCCTCGTAGATGCGCTGGTCGATGGGGACGATGACGTCCTCCAGCCAGACTTCGTTGACTTCATGCTCGCCGCCCAGCGTGATGATCGGCCGCACGGTGATGCCCGGTGACTTCATGTCGATGAGCAGGAACGAAATCCCCTCCTGCGCCTTGGCGGTCGGGTTGGTGCGGACGAGGAAAAAGCCCCAGTCGGCGTGCTGCGCCATCGTCGTCCAGGTCTTCTGGCCGTTGACGCGGTAATATTCCTTGCCATCGTCACCGGTAAAACGCTCGGCCTTGGTCCGCAGATTGGCCAGATCGGACCCCGCACCCGGCTCCGAATAACCTTGGCACCACCATACGTCACCCGACAGGATGCCGGGGAGGAAGCGCGTCTTCTGTTCCGGCGTTCCGAAGGTGTAAATCACTGGCCCAACCATGCTGAGCCCGAACGGCATCAGACGAATGGCATCGGCGCGGGCGGCTTCTTCCGACCAGATATAGCGTTGGACACTGGTCCATTTGGTGCCGCCATATTCGACCGGCCAGGCCGGCGCGATCCAGCCCTTGGCGGCGAGGACGCGGTGCCAGCTGAGGAAATCGTCCTTGGAAAGCTCCTCGCCCTCCTCGATCTTGCCGTTCAGGTGCGGCGGATAGCTGTCCTTGATGAAGGTGCGCACTTCATCACGAAACGCGAGGTCTTCGGCGGAAAAGTTCAGGTCCATCATATGTCTCCCCAGACTAATATCGGCAGTTGACGTTTACGTTAACTGCGATTCGATACCAGAGCAAGCTGCGCACAAGTCGCACCACTTGTCGCGCGTCGTTTCGCCCCCATATGCGCGCTCATGCTCAACATCCTCTCGATCATCACTGGCCTTGGCGCACTGCTGTTGCTGGTGCCGGCGTTCCTGCCGTTTCTCGGCTGGGCGAACTGGGTGATCATACCCATCGCCGTCATCGGCTTGGCGCTTGGCGCCATGTCGAGCAGCAATGTCGGCCGCAACCTCAACATCGTGGTCATCGTCATCGGCGTACTGCGGCTGGTGCTTGGCGGCGGCATTTTCTAGCTAGTCCTGGCGCAGAGCGGCGGCGGCGGCAAAGGGACTTACCGCCAGCACGACCAGGCTCGCGGCCGCCAGCAATTTAAGCGCCCCGGCAACTTCGGCGCCAACGCCGAAGATCAGCACCGGCAATGCCAGCGGCAGCACGATCAACCCGGCCAGCGCGCCCCCGCCGCGCAGGCCCGCCGTCAAAGCGGCGGCCACGACCCCCAGCGCCGCCAGCGCTGGCGTACCGAGCAGCAGCGCCAGCGCCAACCGCCAGCCGGTGGCGGCCTCCATGCCAACCAGCACCCCTGCCACCGGCAGCGCGGCGATGAGTGGCAGCGCAAACCCCAGCCAATGCGCGATGATCCGCGCCGTCATCACCAGCTCCATGGCGACGCCGCGCGACGCCAGCTGGTCGATCGTGCCATCCTCGACATCGGGCGCTACCAGCGTTTCCACCGGCAGCAGTGACGCCAATAGCGCCGCCACCCACACCACACCCGGCGCGATCCGCGCCAGCAACCGCGCGTCGGGGCCCACTGCGAACGGAAACAGCGCCGCCACCAGAACGAAGAACATCACCGGCATCCACACAGCAGGCGACCGCGCGATCAGCGTCAGGTCGCGGCGGATGAGCATGAACAGCATCAACCGAGCTGCAACAATTGCGCGCCGACAAGCCCGATATCATCGTGCACCGCCGCCACCACTAGGCCGCCCTGCCCCCGGTGCGCCGCCATCGCCGCCGCCAACAGGGCAACCGATGCGGCATCCAGCCCCGCCGTCGGCTCATCGAGCAGCCACAATGGCGCGCCGCTGGCAATGACTCGCGCCAGCCCCGCCCGCCGCCGCTGCCCCGATGACAGATGCCGGCACGGCACATCGGCCAACGTCGCCACATTCACCGCCGCCATCGCTGCCGGCAGCCGCGCCAGGCCTCCATCAAGCCGCGCCCAATGCGCCAGCTCAGCACCCAGCGTCATCCGCCCTTTGAGCGCGGCGTCATGGCCAAGAAACCCGCGCGCGCCATTGCCGGTGATGGTGCCGCCGACAGGCGTCAGCAGGCCGGCCAGGGTGCGCAACAGGCTCGACTTGCCGCTACCGTTCGGCCCCTTCAGCACCAGCGCGCCGCCAGGCTCGACCATAAGCGATACCCCGGAAAACAGCAGCCGACCGCCGCGCTCGCAGGCAAGATCGGCGACGATCAACGGGTCTGGGCGCAGTTCGGGGTGCGGTTCGGAGGACACGCGGCGCACGCTAACGCGGCAAGGCGGCGGTGCAAGGGAAAGGTTCCGCCCCCCATGAAAAGCCGTTATGGGCGACGCATGACCGATGCCCCCCAGCAGACACCCTTGCGCACACCCCCGCGCAAGCCCCTTCCCACCGGCCTCAAGCTGGCGCTCGATTTCGGGCCATTGCTGGTGTTTTTTGCCGCCAACAAATTCGGCGGCGTCTTCACTGCCACCGCCGCCTTCATGGTCGCCACAATCGTCGCCATGGCGATTTCCTGGGCAAAGACTCGCCATATTCCGCCGATGCTGCTGGTTACCG
>JAYUUE010000207.1:0-3912 GCA_043754785.1 Polymorphobacter sp.
GTGATTTCAGGCGAGCAGGGCGCTGACGCCGCCGGGCTGGCATTCGAGGCGCTACAAGCGGCGCGTGCCGCCGGCACCGATGTGCTGATCATCGACACCGCCGGCCGCCTGCAAAACAAGACCGGGCTAATGGACGAGCTCGCCAAGATGCGGCGGGTGATCCAGAAGCTCAGCCCGGCGGCGCCGCACGATACGGTGCTGGTGCTCGATGCCACCACCGGCCAGAACGCGCTCAACCAGGTAGAGGTGTTCCGCGATGTCGCCAAAATAACCGGGCTGGTGATGACTAAGCTTGATGGTTCGGCGCGCGGCGGCGTGCTGGTCGCGGCGGCCGAGCGCTTCCATCTGCCGATCCACGCCATCGGTGTTGGTGAAGGCATGGACGATTTACGGCCCTTTGCGGCCGCGGACTTTGCCGGGGCGTTGGTCGGCGATTGATCCGGCGCCGCTTGACTTGCGATGCCATGACATCAACGTAATTGGTAAAATTCAGCGTTTGGGGGATAATATGGACGCGGCACCGGCGATGACACACGCGGGACGGCGCTTGCTCATCACGCTGCTGTTCGTTGCCATCGCGCTCAACTATGTCGACCGCCAGGTGCTGGCGCTGTTGAAACCGACCCTCGAAGCCGAGTTCGGCTGGACCTCAAGCGATTATGCGCATCTCGGTTCGGCCTTTCAGATCGCCGCTGCCTCTGCCCTGCTGTTCGTCGGCTGGATCGTTGATCGCGTCGGGGTGCGCCTCGCCCTCGGCCTTGGCGTGGCGTTGTGGAGTCTTGCCGGCATGGCGCACGCCTTTGCCGGCACCGTCCAGCAGTTCGTCGTCGCCCGCGTCGCGCTGGCGGCGGCGGAAACCGTCGGCACCCCAGCGGCAATAAAGACAGCGGCGGTCTATCTGCCGCTCAAGCAACGCTCGTTCGCGCTTGGGCTGTTCAATACCGCCCCCAATATCGGCGCAATCTTGACGCCGCTGCTCATCCCGCCGCTCGCCCTCGCATTCGGCTGGCGTGCCGCGTTCCTGCTGACTGGCGGGCTTGGACTTGTCTGGGTGGTGTTCTGGATCGTCGGCACCCGCAAGCTCCGGCCCGTCGACGCCGTCACTGCGGCCACACCGCGACCGGCAAGCTGGGCAACCCTTTTGCGCGCTCGCACCACGTGGACGATCATCGGCGCCAAGGCGCTAACCGATCTGGTCTGGTGGTTCGTGCTATTCTGGACGCCGGATTTCTTCCACCGCGAATTCGGGCTGCAACAAGGCGCTCTGGGCTATCCGATCGTGCTTATCTTCACCCTTGCCGCTGCCGGTGCGCTGTCATCGGGCTGGCTCTTCCCGCGGCTCATCGAAAGCGGATTGAGCATTGATGCGGCGCGCAAGCGCTCGATGCTGTTCTACGCGCTGTTGATCGTCCCGGTGCCACTGGCCCTGGTTACCCACAACCCTTGGGTCGCGGCGCTGTTGATCGGCGTCGGTCTTTTCGCCCACCAGGGCTTTTCCACGAATATCTTCGGCCTCAGTACCGATATCATTCCCGGCAGCGGCATCGCCCGCGTCATTGCCATGGGCGCCGTGGCGGGCAATTTGTCCGGCACCCTGATCATCGAGCTCGCTGGCTGGTCGATCGACAAGGGGCATGGCTATTGGCCGATGTTCGCCATCTGTGCATTCGCCTATCTGGTGGCGCTCGGCTTCATCCAGCTGATGTTGCCGGTCATCAAGCCACTCGCCCCTTGACCGCTCTCCCCCACCGGGCAGAGCGGTGCGCAGCCTGCCTCAACCGCCAAAATTATACCGCACCGTCATGCCGATATAGCGATCCGCTTCACGCGGAATCAAATACCGCAGCGAGCCACCCGGCCCGCCATTGGTGATCTGCGCCGCAAAGCTGCTGTCAAGCAGATTGCGCACCACGAATTGCACGCGATAGCGGTCATCCTTGTCGACAACCGCAAATTGCAGATCCACCAGGCTATAGGCGTTGATCGTACCCTGCTGCCGCAACACGGGGTTCGCATCGAACAGTGACAGCTGGCTCGATTGAGCCGAAGCCTGAATCCCGAACGCCAGGTCGACGACCTCGCCGGTGCGCCAGCGATAATCAGCACCCAACGACCCCTTCCACTTCGGCGCGAACGCCAGCGGCGTGCCCGCTGGGATCGGCACCGACCCCAGCGGACCCTTGAACTGATCGACCTTAGCATCGGTATAGGCCAGCCCGCCCGAGAAGGTCAGGTCGCTGACCGGCCGGAACAGCAAGTCGAGCTCACCGCCGCGCGTCGACACATCCCCGGCGTTGGTGAAGCGCGTCACCACAACGCCCGCGACCAGATCGGGGTTGTTGGCCTGGAAGTTCTTGTACTTGGCATAATAACCGGCGACGTTCAGGATCAATCTGCCGCCCATGAACGAATTTTTCAAACCAATCTCAAAGGCATCGGCGGTTTCCGGCTCGATGACGTTGGTGCCGTTGGCGTTGAGGTTGAAGAACACATTATATGCCGGGCCCTTATAGCCACGCGAATAGGTACCGTAAGCCATAATGTCGTCGCTGACATCGAACTGAACCCCGGCCTTTCCGGAGAGATTATTGTTGCTAGTCTTGGCGGTGTATGGCACCCCATTCGTCGCCAGCGGGTCGCCGTTAAGATTGGCCGGTGTCGAGGTGCTGAACACGCCGGCGTCAAAGTTGCGTTGGATACCGGGGATGCCGCCAATATTCGGTGTCGTCGCACGGGCATGGAACACCGACAGATCGTCTTTGGTGTAGCGCAGCCCGAAAATGCCGCGGAACGCCGCGCCGAAGTTGACGGTGCCCTGGCCGAACAGCGCGATGTTATCAAATGCCGACCCAAAAGTCGCAGTTCCCGAATAATTAAGCGTCGGCGGCGCGCCGGCCGAACCGCACGGCACGACCGCAGCGACGGCGGGCGCCGGATTGCAATTGACGACCGACCGGGTAAACGTCCGCTCCGTCACAGCGCGAGAATAATAGCCGCCGATGACATAGCTTACGAATTGGTCAGCCGGCGACGCCAGCCGGACTTCCTGGCTGAAGGTATGGCCGGTCTGCGGGCCGTTGTCGTGAAGCTGGAAAACGCCGGCGATCGGCTGATTGATCCAGTCACCATCGCGGATTTCGCGGTTGGCATAGTTGCGGTAGGCGGTGATCGACGTCAGGTCGAGCGGGCCGAGCGAGGCATCGAGCTGCCCCGAAAAGCCCCAGCTGGTTTCCTTGGTGCGCGTCACCAGATTCTGGTTGATGACGCGCGTCTTGTCGCCGGCAAAGCTGATACCGGCCAGCGCCAGCGCCCCGACCCCGGTCGGCGCCGTGCCGATGACTTCGGCGCAGCAATTGTCATTGGCCTTGCGCCAGTCCCCGATCAGGGTGAGCTTTACAGTGGCTCCGAGTTCCACTTCGGCAATGCCGCGAATGCCGTAGCGGTCATAACCATTGACACGCTTGTTGTCGCCCGAGGCAATATTGAAGATATTGCCGTCATAATTGCCGTAAAAGCCGGTGACGCGCGTCTTGACGCGGTCGCTGAGCGGCATGTCGACGCCGCCGCGCACGCGGACTTCGGTGCCATTGGCCACGAACAGGCTGCCTTCGGCAAAGCCGCCGAAAACATCGCCGGGTCGTTTCGAGATGATATTGACAACGCCCGCCGACGAATTCTTGCCGAACAGCGTCCCTTGCGGCCCGCGCAGCACTTCGATGCGCTCGATATCGACAAGGTCGCTGAACGCTTCACCCGCGCGCGACAGCACGACCCCATCGAGTACGGTCGAGACCGAAGGCTCACCGGCGATCGAGAACGTCGAAGTGCCGACGCCGCGCAGGTAGAGTGATTGGTTGATCGTCGTCCCCGATTTGCGGAAGTTGAGGCTGGGCACCAGATATTGTGCGCCTT
>JAYUUE010000208.1:0-3903 GCA_043754785.1 Polymorphobacter sp.
CCCGAGGCGGCGATGCTGGCGATATCGAGATTATAGGTATCGACGAGTGTGCGCACCGCCGGACCCATCGCATCGAGCGGTGCCGCCGCTGCGGCCACGCTCGGTCCCGGCGCTGCGGCCTGGGCGGCGACGGCCGAAACCGGCGCCGTATCGTCGGCCTTTTTCTCCGCTGCCGCCACCGGGGTCGGTGCCGCCGCTGCGGCAGTCGCCTCGCTGCCGGCCTTGTCGGCAACCGGTGCCGGCGGCGGCGATGCCGCTTCCCCCGCTGCATCCACAATCGCGATCCGCGCGCCCACCGCCACGGTGTCACCCACTTTGAACAGCTGCGCCCCCATGATGCCGGCCACCGGCGACGGCACTTCCACCGCCACCTTGTCGGTTTCCAGGCTGACGATCGGCTCGTCTGCCGCAACGGCTTCGCCCGGCTGCTTCAGCCATTGGCCCACAGTGGCTTCGCTGATCGATTCGCCCAGCGGCGGGATGATAACGTCGGTGGCCATGCGATTATCCTGCATTCTGCGCTGATTTAAGGCCGCCGCGGATGGCAGCCGTAATTTCGGACCGGCTGGCGCCCAGCGCTTCGGCGATCAGCTTGGCCTGTTCGGCGTTATGCCGCCGCATCAGGCCTGTCGCGGTCGCCGCTGCTGCCGCGCGCCCGGCATAGATCGGTCGGCGTTCGATCGCCGCCTCGATCAACGGCTCGACAAAGCTCCAGGCGCCGGCGTTCTTCGGTTCTTCCTGCGCCCAGATGACGTCTTCGAGGCCGGGCAACTTCGCTGCATATTCGGCAATCACATCGCCGGGGAACGGATACAGCTGTTCGACACGCAGCAGATAGACATCACCCCGCCCGGTCTTTTCGCGCGCATCGAGCAGATCATAATAGACCTTGCCGCTGCACAGCACGAGCCGGGTGATCGTCTTGGGGTCACACGGCGCCAGGTCGTCGAGACAGCGGTGAAAGCTCGTCCCGGCGGCCATGTCGCTCAGCGACGACACCGCGCGCTTGTGGCGCAGCAGCGACTTTGGCGTGAACACGACCAGCGGCTTGCGGAAATCGCGCAGCATCTGGCGGCGCAACAGATGGAAATAATTCGCCGGCGTCGTTGCATTGGCAATCTGAAGATTGTCCTGCGCGCAGAGCTGCAGGAACCGCTCCATCCGCGCCGAACTATGCTCGGGCCCCTGCCCCTCATAGCCGTGCGGCAGCAACATGGTCAGACCATTGGCGCGCAGCCACTTGATTTCACCCGACGCGATGAACTGGTCGATGATCGTCTGCGCACCGTTGACGAAATCACCAAACTGCGCCTCCCACAGCACCAAAGTCTTGGGGTCGGCGGCGGCAAAGCCATATTCAAACCCCAGCACGCCGAATTCGGACAACGGGCTGTCATAGACTTCAAAGCGCGCATCGACAGCCTTGAGCGGCGTGTAGCGTTGCCCATCCTTTTGGTCGGTCCACACCGAATGCCGCTGGCTGAACGTGCCGCGACCCGAATCCTGGCCGGACAGCCGCACGCCATAACCGTCCTTGAGCAAGGTTCCGAACGCCAGTGCCTCGGCCGTCGCCCAATCGATATTCTGCCCCGTCGTCAGCGTTTCGTCTTTGGCATCCAGGATGCGCACCAGCGTGCGGTGCGCGGTAAAGCCTTCCGGAATCGCCGTCAGCGTGCGGCCGATGGCGTGCAGCTCGTCGGCTGCCACACCGGTCACTGCCGCCCGCCGCCCGCTGATGTCTTCCTTGGGCTTGCCAAGGCCCAGCCATTGCCCCTCGAACCAGTCCGCCTTGTTGGCCTTGAAGCTGGCGGCGGCCTCGAAATCGGCTTCGAGCATATTGGTGTAACGGTCGATGGCGCCTTGCAAAAACCCGGCGTCGATTATGCCTTCACGCTCGAGCCGCGCCGCATATAGTTCGCTGATCGGCTTTTGCCGGGCGATTTGAGCATACATGAGCGGCTGGGTGAAACTCGGCTCGTCGCCTTCATTATGGCCGAAGCGGCGGTAGCACCACATGTCGATCACCACGTCACGGCCAAACTTCTGGCGGAACTCGGTGGCGACCTTCGTCGCAAAGGTCACCGCCTCGGGGTCATCGCCATTGACGTGGAAAATCGGCGCCTGGACGATCTTGCCGACATCGCTGGGGTAGGGCGACGAGCGCGCAAACTGCGGGCTGGTGGTGAAACCGACCTGGTTATTGACGATGAAGTGGATCGTGCCGCCAGTGTTGTAACCAGTGACGCCCGAAAACCCGAAGCATTCGGCCACAATCCCCTGCCCCGCAAACGCCGCATCGCCGTGAAGCAACACTGGCATGGATTTGACATGGTTGACGTCGCCGGTGCGGGTCTGGATGGCGCGCACCTTGCCGAGCACCACCGGATCGACAGCTTCGAGATGCGACGGGTTCGGCGCCAGGCTCAGGTGCACGGTATTGCCATCGAATTCGCGGTCGGTGCTGGTCCCGAGGTGATATTTGACATCGCCCGAGCCATCGACGTCATCGGGATTTGCCGAACCCCCGCCGAATTCGTGAAAGATGATGCGGAAAGGCTTCTGCATGACATTGCCGAGCATGTTGAGCCGGCCGCGGTGCGGCATGCCGAACACGATCTCGGTAATTCCCAACTGGCCGCCGATCTTGATGATCGACTCCATCGCCGGGATCATCGATTCCGCCCCATCGAGCCCGAAACGCTTGGTGCCGACATATTTGCGGCCGAGGAACCGCTCGAAATATTCGGCCTCGACCAGCTTGTTGAGGATGGCCTTTTTGCCCAGTGCGGTGAACTGGATTTCCTTCGACGCACCTTCGATCTTCTCCTGGATGAAGCGGCGTTCCTCGACATCGTTGATGTGCATATATTCCACACCGACATTGCCGCAGTAATTGGCGCGCAAGATCGTCACCAGCTCGCGGACCGTCGCAGTCTGCAACCCGAGCGCCCCGCCGATGTGTACCGGACGATCGAGGTCGCCGTCCTTGAAACCATGATAGTCCGGCGTCAGATCGGCCGGCAACTCGCGGACCAGCAACCCCAGCGGATCGAGATTGGCAGCGAGATGCCCGCGCACCCGATAAGTGCGGATCAACATCAGCGCCGAAATCGAATCCTGCGCGGCGCGCGCAATGGCATCGGGGCTGGCACCCGCCGCCGCCGCTTTCGCAGCCGCCTTCGCCGGCGCCGAAATCAGGATGTCACCAGCGTCGAGCGCGCGGGTCAGATCATCGTTGGCCGGCAACGGCCAATCACTGCGCGCCCATGACGGTCCGGCGCTGTCTTCTGCTGTCGGCAGCAGGGCTTCATAATCCATCGCGCCAGTCCTTGTTCCGCCACAGGTTGATAGCCCCGTGCGTCCGGCGTGTCACCGCCGAATGCCGCATGGCTGCCATGTTTTACGGCAAAAGGTCGGACGATTAGTTTTTCAACAGGTCCGCCAGGGTGATGCCAAGCAGCGATGGCGATGGCGACACGCGGATGCCGGCGGCCTCCATCGCCGCCATCTTCGATGCTGCATCGCCCTTGCCGCCTGACACGATCGCCCCGGCATGGCCCATGCGGCGACCCGGAGGCGCCGTGGTCCCGGCGATGAAGCCGACCATCGGCTTCTTGCGCCCGCGCTTGGCTTCATCACGCAAAAACGCGGCGGCTTCTTCCTCGGCCGATCCACCGATTTCGCCGATCATGATGATCGACTTGGTGGCGTCGTCGGCGAGGAACAGCTCGAGCATATCGATGAAGTTGGTGCCATTGACCGGATCACCGCCGATGCCGACGGCCGTGGTCTGGCCCAAACCGACCGCCGTCGTCTGGTGCACGGCTTCATAGGTCAAAGTGCCGGAGCGCGAGACGACGCCGACCGAGCCCTTGGAAAAGATATTGCCCGGCATGATGCCGA
>JAYUUE010000209.1:0-3857 GCA_043754785.1 Polymorphobacter sp.
CGATCATGGACGGCGCCAGCCGCGCGGCCGGCGCCGTTGCCGGCGTTACCCGCACCCGCAACCCCGTCTCGCTCGCCCGCGCTGTCATGGCGACGACCCCGCATGTCCTGCTCGGCCGCGACGGCGCCGATCGTTTCGCAGTCGAATCCGGCCTCCCGCAGGTCGAACCCGACTATTTTCATACCAGCGAACGCTGGCAAGCGCTGCAGGCCATGCAAGCCGCTGCTGCACGCGGCGAATCGGTTTTCGACAAAAGCCTCAAATACGGCACCGTCGGCGCGGTGGCGCGTGACAGCCACGGCCATCTGGCGGCCGCGACTTCAACCGGCGGCCTCACGGGCAAACGCTGGGGCCGCATCGGCGATTCGCCGCTGATCGGCGCCGGCACCTATGCCGATGATCGGTCGGTCGCCGTCTCGGCCACCGGATCGGGCGAAGACTTCATCCGCGTCGCCGCCGGGCACGAAATCGGCGCGCGCATCCGAATGCTCGGCGAGCCCGCCCAGGCCGCCGCCGATGCGGTCATCGCCGAATTGCGCCGCATCGATGGCGATGGCGGCGTCATCTTCGTCGGCGCCGATGGCCACTGCGGCTGGGCATTCAACACGCCGGGAATGTTTCGGGCCTGCGTCACTGCCTCCCAAAAGCCCAAGGTGGCAATCTTTGACGACGAAGGGTAACGTGAACGTCAACTGATGCCGGAGATACCCACGATGTCGATGCCCGCCCAATTCCAGAATCGCCTTTCCATTCCGGTCATCGGCTCGCCACTGTTCATCATCTCCGGGCCCGAACTGGTCATGGCGCAGTGCCGCGCCGGCATCATCGGCAGCTTCCCCAGCCTCAACGCCCGGCCGCTGGCGCAATTCGAGGAATGGCTGCAACGCCTCAACACCGAATTGACGCCGCAGGACGCGCCCTATGCCGTCAATCTCATCGTGCACAAATCCAACGATCGCCTGATGGACGATCTGGCGCTGTGCGTGAAATACAAGGTGCCGTTGATCATCACCTCATTGGGCGCGCGCTATGACGTCAACGAGGCGATCCACAGCTATGGCGGCATCGTAATGCACGACGTCATCACCAACGCCTTTGCCAAAAAGGCCATCGAAAAGGGTGCCGACGGCCTGATCGCCGTCGCCGCCGGCGCCGGCGGCCATGCCGGAACGACATCGCCGTTTGCCCTTATCCAGGAAATTCGCGAATGGTTCGACGGCCCGCTGGCGCTGTCGGGCAGCATTGCCAATGGCGCCGCGGTGCTCGCCGCCGAAGCCATGGGCGCCGATTTCGGCTATATCGGCTCAGCTTTCATCGCCACGCAGGAAGCTCGGGCGGCACAAGGCTATAAGGACATGATCGTCACGTCCAACGCTGTCGATATCGTCTACTCCAACCTGTTCACCGGCGTGCACGGCAATTACCTGCGCCCGTCGATCGTCAACGCCGGCATGGACCCCGACAATCTGGCAGTCTCCGATCCCAGTGCCATGAACTTTGGCAGCGGCGGCAATACCGAGGCCAAGGCGTGGAAGGATATCTGGGGCTGCGGGCAAGGCATCGGCGCCGTCAAGTCGGTGCTTTCGGCCGGCGCCCTCGTCGCGCGCTTGAAATCCGAGTATGAAATTGCCAAATGCCGCATTAACGGCCATCCGGCGGCCGCGATGGCGGCGGAGTAACATCATGATCGGCAATATCGACCCGACCTTGCGCGGCCGGCTGCTGTCGATCACCGCCGCCATGCTGATCGGCCTCGCCAGCCAATATTGCGTCAATTACGGACTCTGCGCCGCGCTGGTGTGAGGCTGTCGATTTTGTCCGGGAACGCCAGCTTCGCCGGGGGGTTGATTGGGCTTATCATCGTCCCGCCCGCAAGAGGTTGTCGCCATGGAACTCACCGTCGCTCTCGAATCGGTCTGCCGCATCATCCAGCGGGCCCGCGAATATGAAGCGCTGATTCCCGAGACCGACCCCGACGAAGGCTCCAACGCCAGCGACGACGGCATGCTCGATGCCATCGAGGATGATGGCGACAACCCATCCGAAGCCGAGCTGCGCGCCATCGTCGATGATCTTGCCGAAGACGAACAGGTGGAAGTCATCGCGCTCGCCCTCGTCGGTCGCGGTACCTTCGATGCCAGCGAATGGCCCGACGCTCTCGAAGCCGCCAACGAAGAAATTGGCGCGATCACCGAATGGATGCTCGAACAGCCTACACTCAGCACCGACCTCGAATCCGGACTGGCAGCGTTTGATCTCAGCTGTGACGGATTGGGAACTTTGGTTTGATTTAGTCCTCCCCCTCACGGGGGAGTCGAGAGACGGCCACTTGGCCGGCACGGGTGGGGGTCCCCACGTGTCCAAACGTGTGGACTCCCACCTGCCGCGCCAAGCGACGCGAGTCGCCTCCCCGTGAGGGGGAGGAAAAATAACCCTACCGCCGCACCACGCGCTCGGCGTTCGATGCCTCCGGCGCTGCGCGCGTCTTCACCCCAAGCGCGATCAGCAGCGACGATGACACGAAGATCGACGAATAGGTGCCGATGACGATCCCCAGCATCATCGCTGCGGTAAAGCCGAAGATCACATCCGGCCCCAGGAACAGCAGCGACGCCAGCGCCGCCAGCAGCGTCACCGATGTCATCACCGTGCGCGGCAGCGTTTCGTTGACCGATAGATCGATGACCGGGCCGATATCCATCGTCCGGTATTTGCGCAAATTCTCGCGGATGCGGTCATCGATGACGACCTTGTCGTTCAAGGAGTAGCCGATGATGGTCAGCACCGCCGCGACAATATTGAGATCGAACTCGAGGCGCGTCAGCGCAAAGAACCCCAAAGTCACGATCACGTCATGGATCAGCGCCACCACCGTTGACACGCCGAAATACCATTCGAAGCGGAACCAGGTGAACAACGCCACCGCCGCCATTGAAAGCACCACCGCCCAGATGCCGCTCTGGATCAGCTCGCCCGACACCTTCCCGGAGACGCTTTCGACCCGCCGGAACGTCACATCGCCATAGTTGCCCGCCAACCCGGCGCGCACCTTGGCAACGACCTTCTGCACTGCGGTCTGGTCGCCTTCGGGCAACGGCAGGCGGATCAGTATGGTCTTGGCATTGCCAAATTCCTGCAAAGCCGACTGGCCGACCCCCAGACTATCGACTTTCGCGCGCAAGGCATCGAGCGGTGGCGGCGCCTTGAACTCGACCTCCATCGTCAGCCCGCCGACGAAATCGACGCCAAGATTGAGGCCGCGCGTCATCAGCAGGCCAATCGATCCGAGCGTTAGCAACAGCGTCACCGCGAACGCGATGTACCGCATCCGCACAAAGCCGATGTTCGTGTTGTCCGGAACAAGTTTCAGCGGCATGGCGCGTCCTAAATCACAAGCGCGGCGGGGCGCGCACTGGCCAGCCAGCGCGACACGATCAGCCGTACCACCGTCACCGCAGTGAACACCGAAGTCGCGATGCCGATCGACAGCACCACCGCAAAGCCCTTGATCGGCCCCGAGCCGAAGATGAACATGATGATCGCGACGATGATGTTGAGCGAATTGGCATCCCAGATCGTCCGCGTCGCATCGCGAAAGCCGACCTCGACCGACGCCACGACGCCGCGGCCCTTGCGCTGTTCCTCGCGGATGCGCTCGTTGATCAGCACATTGGCGTCGACCGCGGCACCGATGGTCAGTACCATTCCGGCGATCCCCGGCAGCGTCAGCGTGAAGCCCCCCGCCGACATGACGCCCAGGATCAGCACGATGTTGATGATCAGTGCGACAACCGCATAAACGCCGAAGCGGCCATAGCTGGCGATCATCAGGAACGACACCGCCAGCACCGCGACGA
>JAYUUE010000210.1:0-3838 GCA_043754785.1 Polymorphobacter sp.
GCCGCCGTGGATTACTGGACCGACACGACCTCGGCGCTGTTTGCGGGCGGTGATTGGCACGCCCACCCGGACCCGGTGGCGCGCATCCTCGGCTATATCGACTTTCGCGAACAGCTCATCACCGGCGAACCGGCCGATTTCACCTGCCTTGTCGGCACGATGGTGCAGGAAGTCCATGCCACCAGCCCGGCGATCCGCGACGCCTGCCGCGCCAGTATCTTTGGTCATGCCGAAACACTGGAGGCCGACTTTGGCGCTGCAATCGCGGCCCGCATGGTTACCGGCACCACCGCCGCCAGCCTGGCGCTCCACACCCAGGCGGTCCTGCAGGGCGGCTTCATCCTCGCAAAGGCCAGCGGCGACACGGCGCCGGCGCTCGCCAGCATCCAGCACCTGCGCCGCTATCTGCTGCTGCTTTTTGAGAAAGGATCATTCCAATGACCGATGCACCCCCATTGTCCGGCGTGACACCCCACCTCGTCTGCAAGGGCGCCGCCGCTGCCATCGATTTCTACAAGGCGGCTTTCGATGCCACCGAACACGTGCGCCTCGCCGGCAAGAATGGCCTGCTGATGCATGCCGCGCTGACAATCAATGGCGGCCTGGTCATGCTCGTCGACTAATTTCCGGAAATGGGCAGCCATAAATCCCCGTTAAGCTTGGGCGGCACGGCAGTTACACTGCACCTCGCCGTTGCCGACGCCAAGGCGGCTATCGCCAAAGCCGCTGCTGCCGGGGCCGTGGTGACGATGCAACCGCAAATCATGTTCTGGGGCGATCTCGACGGCATGATCACCAATCCGTTCGGACATGTCTGGTCGATCGCTACGCCGATGGGCGGCCCAACGACCAGTGAGGGTCTCGCCGTGGCGCTCCAGGAGTCGTGGCTGTGACCGGCACCATCACGCCGTGCCTGTGGTTCGACACCGAGGCCGAAGCGGCTGCGCGCCACTATGTCGGCGTCTTCGACAATGCCGAGGTCGGCGCGATTTCGCACTATGGCGAAAATATGGACAAGCCCGCCGGCACCGTGCTGACCGTGGAGTTTACCCTGCGCGGCCTGCCGTTCGTCGCCCTCAACGCCGGGCCAGGGGTCGCCTTCACCGATGCGATTTCGCTCCAGGTCGATTGCGCCACGCAGGCTGAAATCGACCATCACTGGAGTGGGCTGCTCGCCGGCGGCGGCCGCGAAGTCCAATGCGGATGGCTCTAGGACCGCTTCGGCGTCGCGTGGCAGGTCTTCCCCTCGGTGATGAACGACATGCGCCGGACGGGATCGCCAGAGGCCGTGCAGCGCATGATGCAGGCGATGATGGGAGTGGTGAAGCTCGACCTTGCGGCGCTTGAAGCCGCTTTTGCCGGGAACAGCAAATGACCAACGGATTTGAACTGTTCGTCGAACGCCATTTCGACGTGCCGCCAACCGCCATATGGACCGCCTGGACCGACCATCTGGCTGAATGGTGGTGCCCAAGGCCCTGGACGACGCAGATCATCGCCAACGATATGCGGCCCGGCGGCGGCGCCAGTTTCGCCATGCATGGTCCCGATGGCGAAACCAGCCTGATCCCCGGCGTTTATCTCGATGTAACCGCGGTCAACCGCATCGTCTTCACCAATGCCTTCACCACCGGCTGGGTACCGCAGACACCGTTCGTGCTCGGCATCTTCGATTTTGCCGACGATGGCGCCGGCGGCACGAATTACCGCGCCGCCGCCCGCCACTGGGACTAAAAAGCCATGCGCGAACACGAAGCCGTGGGCTTTGCCGAAGGCTGGGGCGTTGTCGCCGACCAGTTGCTCGAAGTGGCACGTCGCATGCGACCACCGCCTGCAACAAAGTCCTAGGCCGGTACCGGCTGCGCCCCGCGCACCAGTCGCCCTGGCAAGGCGCCGCTGTGCACGCCGCCGCGATACGTCACGATGCCGCTCTTGATTGTCACCTCATAGCCACCAGCTTCCTGCCGCAGCCGCTTGCCGCCGGCCGGCAAATCCCGCGCCATCGATGGTGCATGCAACACCAGCCCCGCCAGATCGATGACGTTGATGTCGGCGCGATACCCGACCGCCAACCGGCCACGGTCGTTCAGCCCCACCGCGCGCGCCGGAACATCCGTCAACGACCTTATGGCATCGGCGAGCGGCACGGCCCGCCCCGGCGGCGCATCGCGGACGAAATAGGTCAGGTAGAACGTCGGGAAACTCGCATCGCAGATCAGCCCATAATGCGCACCGCCATCGCCCAGCCCGATTATCGTATCGGGGTGCACGCACATCTCGCGCGCCGCCTCCAGATTGCCGTCGCGGTAGTTGGCACCCGGCAGGAACAGGATGTTGCGCCCGTCGTTCTCCAGCAGAAGGTCATACGCGACCTCCGCTGCCGACCGCCCCTGCCGTGCCGCAATCCTGTCGAGCCGATCCTCCGATGCCGGGTCATAAACCGGCGGCTCACCCATCAGATATGTCGCCGTCGACGCCGCGACGATCGCCATGAAGAACGGGTTGGTGTCCGCCGGGCTTTCGGCCAGCAATTTCGCCCGCAGCGCCGGATCGCGCAGCGCCGCAACCTTGTCCGCCAGTGGCAAATCGGCGAGCGACCGGAAACTGGGATGCAGCGAAAACGGGTGGAACGACAAATCCAGCCCGAACAACAGCCCCACCGGCCGCGGATAGACTTGCCCGCGAATGGTAATGCCTTCGACGTTTGCTGCCTCCAGCGCGCGCAGATATGTGCGCCAGCCGTCGGCATCGCCGGTCGCCATCTGCAATAGCGAAAACGACAATGGCCGCCCCGCCGCCAGCGCCACCCGCCGCATTAGCGCAAACTCGTCCTCGGCCTCGCCGTGAATATCGGCGATCAACTGGAACACGCCCGCCCCGGCATCGCGCAGCCCGCCGGCCAGTGTCAGCAGTTCGTCCTCAGGCGAATTCAGGCTTGGCGCCAATTCCCCGGCGCGCGTCCGGTGCAGCATGTTGCGCGATGTCGTCACCCCCAGCGCCCCGGCGCGCACCGCCTCGGTGGTCAACGCCCGCATCGCCGCCAGGTCGGCATCGGTCGGAGCCTCGCGCTGTGCCCCGCGCTCCCCCATCACATAGACTCGCAGCGCTGAATGCGGCAGCTGCGCCGCGATATCGATATCGAGCTGCCGCGCCCCCAATGCATCAAGATATTCGGGAAATGTCTCCCAATTCCACGGCAACCCCGCTGTCATCACCACTTCGGGGATATCTTCGACGCCCTCCATCAGCCCGACCAGCATCGCGTGCTGGTCGGGCCGGCACGGCGCAAACCCGACGCCGCAATTGCCCATCACCACCGAAGTGACGCCGTGCCCGGAGGAGGGCATCATCCGGGTCTCCCACGTTGCCTGGCCATCATAATGCGTATGGATATCGACAAACCCCGGCGTCACGATCCGCCCGCGGCCATCGATCTCGTCGGCGCCGCTGCCAGTCACATCGCCGATGGCGACGATGCGATCACCGCTGATGGCCACATCGCCGACCATGCCGGGAGCGCCCGTTCCGTCATGGATTTCGCCGCCGCGAATGATGAGATCATAGTCAGCCATGTCGCTCTCCCAATGGCGCGAAGGTTAACACGTTGAAGCGCGGCTCACACCGGCCGCAATGGAGAGGCCCTTCTTACCTCTCCGCTCGCGGGAGAGGTCAAGAGACACGCCCCTTGGCGTGACCCGGGTGAGGGGATTCCGTGCGGTTCACGCCACCTCATGGCCACGAACGATCAGCAGATACATCACCGGCGTCACGATCCGGCTCAGCAATGTCGACGATACCAGCCCGCCGATGATCACCCAGGCCAGCGGCGAATACAGCC